>JAKSOJ010000012.1 GCA_024405645.1 Phascolarctobacterium sp.
GCTCCATTGGAACCAGTACCAATCTTAGATACCTTACAAATACATGCTTGAGTAAGTTTATCACCAATATGTAAATCTTTAATCATTTATTCTCCTTAAACGTGCTTTAAAATAAGAGTTTCTTTAGCAACCACAAACTCTACATCTAAAGAGTTTTGCTTGCAATACTTCTCCATGCGAGCACGTAAACTTTCTATTGCAATACGTTCAGTAGCTTGATGGCCTGCATCAACAACATTAAGGCCCTTAAAAACTGCATCCTGAGCTGTGTGGTATTTAATATCTCCAGTAACCAATGTGTCAATGCCTTTGGCTAAACAAAGGTCAACTAGGTCACCACCTGCGCCTCCACAAACACCAACTACCTTAACCTTTTTACCGGCATCAGCAATGGTTACATAATCTGCAGCGAGGCTATTTTTCACCTGAGCAGCAAAGTCAATCAGAGAACAAGAACTACTCAGTCCCATACGCCCTAAGCCACTCTCAACATCTAAAGTTTTAACGTCCATAAGACCAAGCTTACTAGCTAAAATATGGTTTACGCCTTCATCTGCGCAATCGTAATTAGTATGAGCAGAATACACTGCGATTTGGTTTTCTGCCAAGGTTAAGATTAGATTTTGTTGCCAATCCTTATCGGTAACTCGAGAAAACTTTTTAAAAATAGCTGGATGATGTGTAATAATCATCTGCACTTTCTCGGCAATTGCTTGCTCAACAACCTCTTGGGTCAAATCTAAAGCTAGCAATACCTTCTCGACTTCGCGATTAGTTCTGCCAAGCATAAGTCCAACATTATCCCAATCCATAGCCAAATTTGTTGGAGCGAAGTCTTCCATAATGGAACATATATCATTAACTGTAGTCATTTATATTCCTCCAACAATTTCAGTAAGGCTAATGTTTCTTGATATTTAGCAGAAGCCTTCGCTTTTTCGCTTTTTCCCATATTCTCTAAAAGTCTCTCGCAAGACTCACATTGTCTAGCAAGATGTTTTGAAAAAAGCTCTGGTTTATTTGCTAAAAGTATAGGCCCAAGATATTGCTCCGCTAGAGTATAGTTCTTAACTTCTCCTTTACGAGCAGAAATTATCTCATAAAAATGAGGAGCGTCATCAACTAGCTTTTCTTCGTAAATTTCCCAGCCGTGTTCCCCTAACCATTTTCGGAGCGTCGGAGCGCCTGCCATGGGTTGTAGAACAAGTTGTTTGGCACTTGCAAGAACTTTAGGACTTTCTTCGAAAATCATAATAATGGTGCTAGCACCCATACCACAGATAGCGATGCTTTCTGCTTCCTCAGGCTCAAGAACTGTTAAACCTCCGCCTAGGCGGACTTCTATTTGCTTCTTAAGACCGTGCATAGCGACTGTTTGACGAGCGGCTTCACAAGGACCAGCAGCAATATCACAAGCTAAAGCTTTAGTAATTATATTTTTTTCAATTAGATAAGTTGGCAGGTAAGCATGGTCGGTACCAATATCTGCAAGAATTGCTCCTTGGTCAATTAAACTTGCAACTGCTTCCAATCTTGCGCCAATATTCATAGCTTAATCCTTTTCAAATTGAGTCATATAAAGTCGATAGTATTCACTCTTATTTTCCATAAGCTCGTCGTGTGTTCCTTGCTCCAGGATTCCGTTTTTACCAAGAACAACTATTCTGTCAACATTACGGATAGTTGCCAAACGATGAGCAATGACAAGAGTAGTTCTATTTTTAGAAAGCTCTTCCAAGGATTTTTGGATGGACTTTTCTGTTTCATTATCAAGCGCAGATGTAGCTTCGTCGAGAATTAATATAGGAGGATTCTTTAAAAATACCCTAGCCATAGCAATTCTTTGCTTTTGACCACCAGATAATTTGACACCACGTTCACCAACCATAGTTTCATATTTATCTGAAAGATTCTCGATAAAAGTATCTGCTTCAGCATATTTGGCAGCCTCTTGGATTTCATCAAAGCTTGCACCAGGTTTACCATAAGCAATATTGTTTTTAATATCGTCAGAGAATAGGAAAACATCCTGGGGAACTACACCGATATTTTTTCGTAAGGATTCCAAAGAAAGCTCTTTGATATCTTTACCATCGATAGTAATTTTTCCTTGAGAAATGTCATAGAAGCGAGGAACTAGGTTCAAAAGAGTGGACTTACCAACACCTGTAACACCCACAAAGGCAACCTTCTCCCCTGCCTTGATATCTAAAGAAAAGTTTTTAATAATAGAATCTGTACCTTCATAATTAAAAGTTACATTCTCAAACGAAATATCACCTTTCACTATGCCTGCATCAAGAGCATAGGGACTATTGACAATCTCTGGTTTTATAGACATGAACTCATCAAAACGAGCATAGCTTGCCATGCCCTTTTGATACAGATCAGCCAAAGCGTTAAGTCTCAAAACAGGACGAACAAATACGGAAACGTATAAAAGGAAGGTTACGAGATCTGCCATAGTCATTTGTTTTTGAATTATTAAATAACCACCAATAACGACAATGACCAGGTTGGTAATATTAGTAAAGAAGACCATACTAGAGTTGCTATGACCAAGAAGACTAAAGTTCTTTTCACGAGCATCAAGCAGCTTTTTAGCAAGCTTATCCAGCTTTTGGGTTTCTAACTCTTGATTGTTAAAAGCTTGAACGATTCGAATTGCAGAAAGACTTTCTGTAGTAAAAGCAGAAATATTACCAGTCTCTTTACGAGCAGCTCTACCCACAACCTTCATCTTGCGATTGGTAACGACGGAATCTATTGCTTTAAGAATTAACAAAAAGTTTACAACAAGTGCCAACTTCCAATTAATGGTCAAAAGCATTACCAAAGTACCAATCATGTAAATAGAACAAACTATAAAATAATTAGGACCAAGGAAAATTATTTCACGAATTTCTCCAACATCACTAACAATGCGAGATACTAACTGCCCTACTCTTTGATTATCAAAGAATGAGAAGCTCATTCCTTCCGCATGATTAAAGATGGCTTTACGCATATCTCTTTCAATGCAAGCACCTATTGTACGACCTTTGAGCATAACCCAATAGTTGCCAAAAACTGCTATCATGTATAAACAAAACAGTATGCCAGCATTCTCAATAAGGCTATCCATATTGCCAGTGGGAAGAATTCCATTAAGAATGTATCTTAGGTACATAGGGCATGCAAGCTCGATAACAGAGACAACAATCGCCCCTAAAAGAGTACAAATTAATATTGATTTATAAGGTTTATAGTAATTAAATAGCTTTTTCAAAATTCTATCCTTAAAATTGCACACAAATTCACTTTGTATTATATCATATTTTTTAGATAATTTATAGTTTGTGTATAATTGTCACAAAGGTTTCACAAATATTTGAGAAAGAAAAAAGCTCGAGCCGTAAAGACTCGAGCCAATTGAATGTTTTGGTATTTTTATGGAATTATTTGCCAGTGAATACTGCTTCTCTCTTTTCATAGAATGCAGCAATACCTTCTTTGCAGTCATCGGTACCCATGAGCAAGGGTTGAGTAGTTTCTTCAATCGCAAGAACTTCATCCATGGTCAGGTCTGTATCGTTAAGATATTTTTTGGTCAGACCAATAGACAGAGGTGCAGACTTAGCAAGACGAGAAGCCATTTTATAAACTTCGTCTTTAAGAACTTCATCTTCGCATACATGATTAACCATGCCGAATTTCTCTGCAGTTGCAGCGTCAATCAAATCAGCAGTAAACATTAATTCTTTTGCTTTTTGAACGCCAATTGCTTTAGGAAGAAGGTATAAACCACCGCAGTCAGGGATAAGACCAACTTTAGCAAAGGATTCTGCAAAGCGAGATTTAGTGGAGCAATATACAAGATCACAAGCTAACATTAAGTTTACGCCAGCACCTGCAGCTACACCATTAACCCAAGCAATAACAGGTTTTTCCATAGACATCAAACGTTTTGCTACAGAACCAACTTTATTAATGAAGTTTTTCTTATCAGCGGTACCAGTAAGGCCATTCAAGAAGCTCAGGTCACCACCAGCACAGAATGCTTTGCCATTACCAGTTAAAACAACGCAACGAACTTCAGCATCAGTTAAAGCTTTAGTAATAGCAGCGTGTAAGCCATCTATGAGACCATCATTCATGCTATTTAAGGATTTCGGACGGTTCATAGTAATAGTTGCAATACCATTTTCAACAGAATACAAAACTTGATCTTCCACTTTAACAATCTCCTTTATATTAAAATTTTGACAAGCAATTAGAGTGCATCTCTAAATACAGAACCACCTACAAACTCTCTCAAAATAGAGTTGTTAGGAATATCACTATCGTCAATTTGATGAACAAAGCTCAGAAGCAAAAGTAATCTTTGCGCCGTCATATAAGCCTTGCCAGATTCAATTGGCACTGCTTTCAAGAGTGGTTCAGCGTATTTTTTAAGTACAGCTAATTCATAAATAAGAGTTGTATTGAAAACAATGTCTGCATAGGGTTGGAACGGGAAAATATACTTTTCCTCCCCTGCTCTTACATCTTCCCACATTAAGAGAGTTCTGAGAGCATCATGACTACGGAATTGATTATCCCTTACCATACGACGCATAAGACGAACATCAGTAGTATTGATACGATTATAATTATCCAAACTCATAGGAGTCAGAGCAGACACATAAACCTTGATTTTATTTTCAGCAGGAATGTTAGCAGTCAAACGGTCGTTAAGGCCATGAATACCCTCTACAAGAAGAATCTCGCCCTCTTTGAGTTTGAATTCCCCATCCTTCCATTCACGCTTACCAGTCTTAAAATTAAATTTCGGCAAACGCACACTTTCTCCTGCAAGAAGTTTTTCCATTTGCTCATTGAACAAAGGTAAGTCAATAGCCTCTACACATTCAAAATCGTAGCCACCATCTGGTTTTCTAGGTGTTTTTTCCCTTTCTACGTAATAATCATCCATAGAAATAGGAATTGCTTGCAGACCATTAACAGCTAGATGGATTGAAAGTCTTTGACAAGTACTTGTTTTACCAGATGAAGAAGGTCCAGCAATAAGTACCAGTTTCAGCTTATCCTTTTTAGCTGCAATCTTATCAGCCATAGCGATAATTTTCTTCTCATGCAGAGCTTCAGCAACAAGAATCATCTTATTGTTAAACCCTTGCTCAATTTGCTTGTTGAAGCTAGCAATGGTAGCACAATTGAGAGTATGAGCCCATTCATTGCTTTCTTGGAATACGTCATGAACGATTTTCTTGTTCTCTTCGAAGTTTTCAATATCATGCCACATGTGATGGCTAGGATAATTGATGATTACGCCTTCGTCGAAGGGGAAAAGTTCGAACTTAGAACAATAGCCACAATTTGGAGCTAACTTGCCAAAGAAGAAAGCTTTATTGCCAAGAAGTTCGTACATATATACAGGTGTACCTTCGGGTGCATTGTTGATTAAAGACTTACGGTCATCATCACAAACCGGATCGATTTCCATGGTCATGCACTCTTCTTTAGTACTGGTAACAAGATTAATGGGAACTTTTCTTTGTACCAAGTCCTTCATGCTAAATTGCAAATTCAAAACTTCTTCGTTAGAAAGCTTGCCTTCTGCAAATTTAATATAGAGAGCACTACCAAGGGTATTGCGAACCTCCATTTTTACATGGGGATATCTTCTCTTAGCAGAAGTTAAATACATAAAGAGCAAGGTATTAACATATACACGCATGCCAAGCTCAGAATCCAATGTAATGAAGTCAAGAGTGCAATCCTGAGTTAAAGGATATTGCAGATCTGTTTGAACATTGTTAACAATAGCTTCCATAACGGGAGCGCTAAACTTGTCCTTAATAAACTTTACTACATCAAGAGAACGAGTTCCCTTTTGCATTTTCAAAATTTCGCCACTAGGGAGTGTAATTGAAATCATAATTCTTACCTCGTGGTGCTAAAAGCAATGCACAATTAAAATTAAAAATTATCAGCCTTCAACTTTTTTCATAGCCGCATTAATCTTTGCAGCCATGCCTGCGATTTTCTTCAGAGGAACAGCGCAAACTGCTACACGAACGCCTGCAGCCAGAGGAACAGCGAAGATATTGTCTTCATGGAGAAGTTCGCAGATAGCATCAGGATTCTTAGCAGGAATGCTCAGGAAGAAGCCTGCAACGTACGGAAGCATGGGCAGACCACATTCAGCAGCTTCTTTGCAGAACAAATCTGCACGAGCTTTAATCATTTGATAGTAGAAATCTCTTTCTTTAATAACTTGAGCTAAGAGTTCAGGATCATTGTAGATTGTAGCCAAGGTCTTCATAGCTGGACGGTTAATATTGGACCAGGTTGCACGAGAGGTATATTGGTTGATGTCTTTGAATTCTTGAATTACTTCAGGATCGGAGGAAACACCAATCATTGCACCAGTTCTTTGGCCATACATGGTGAAGCCTTTGGACATGGAATAACCAACGATGGTAAGGAGGTTAGCAGGAAGACCTTCGAGTTTTTTGAAGATTTTACGAACTTCTTCTTTTTCGCCTGCATAATCAATGTAAGCTACGTCCAAGAACAGGGTGATGTGTTTGCCAGGAATTTTAGCAGCTTCTTTAAGAATAGCGAGCATGCCATCCATATCTTCTTCGGTTAAGGAATAACCAGTAGGATTATGAGCAGGAGTATTTAAAAGATACAGCAGATTATCTTGTTTTTCCAAGAGAGCAAATACTTTTTCTTTTAAGTCAGCCAGGTTAAATTTGTTGTTTTCATCCAACATTTTGTAAGTGGTAAAGCCACGATGCATATCTTTGCAAAGTACAGAGTATGCGCCCCAGTACCAGTCAGAGCAGAGAGCAGCTTCGCCTTCGTCCAAATAGTTCCAAATTGCATGGTGGATACCACCGGAACCGCCTGCAGTTGCAACAGCGCCCAAGTAAGCGTTAGGACGGGATTCACCAAATGCAGCTACAAGAACAGCTTCCAAGAAGTCAGGAAGACCGCTGATAGGAGCATAAGCGATGAGTTCGGTAGTAGGCAGACTACGGTATACCTTTTCTACAACAGGAAGACAAACCAATTGTTCGTCTTCGTCAAGGATTGCACCAATAGTTGCGTTAACAACATTGTCTTTGCCATATTTTGCAATAGCAGCAACTGCTGCAGCGTTTGCTCCGAAAATTTTATCTTGAGCAGACTTACCAAATGCGTGTTTTGCACAGTTTGTGTTCATTTTTAATATCTCCTTTTTATCATGTTTATATTTAAAAGTTTAATATAAAACTAATATAAATGCTGAATTACAAATCCAGTATCGTCGCTCCCGCTCCGCCTTCAAAGGCAGGTGCAAGCTCCATATGTTTTACATAGCGAGAATTCTCTAGATAAGCAGTAAGACCCATTCTCAGAGCGCCAGTTCCCTTGCCATGAATTACGCGAAGCTTTGTAATGCCGGCCAAAAGAGCATCATCTATTGCTTTATCCACAGCAGGTATGGCTTCATCCAAGTTCATACCCCTTACATCAACCTCTTGAGCTGCTGTTGATGATTTCTTGACAAACATCTGATGGGCATAGTTCGTTCCAGACTTCTTATCAAATCCTTTGCGCAGCTTAGGAGTATCATCCTTCTTCGCTGGTTGAGCCTTGGTAATAATACATTTAGCCATAGGAACAGTAGTTTTCATAATACCAACCTGCACGGTTACGTTCTTACCATTGATATCAGTAATAACACCGTTTTGTGTCAAGGTAGTAATATAAACGCTCATACCCTTTTTAGCTAGCTTTGCATCAAGAGGAGTTCCCTCAGGAATTGGTTCATCTTCACTAAAATGCTTGTTAAGCTTTTGTTTTGCCTCTTCAGCCTTCTCTGCCAACTTTTTAGCATCAAAGTCATTTTTCAAGGCTCTCAATTCTTTGATGACAGCTTCAGACTCACGGCGGCTCTTACGATAAATATCGTCCGCTTCTTCCCTAGCCTTGCGCAGCATTTCTGCTTTCTTACGCTCAAATTCTGCCTTTTCATAAGCCAAAACATTGCGTAATTGTTGAGCCTCTTTTTTAAGAGATTCAATTTCGTTGGAGCTTGATTCGTAACGTCTGCGTTCTGTATCCAGTTCGCTAAGCACAGCCTCCATATGAACATGCTCTTGATTCAAAAGGTCTCCTGCATTCTTGATTATTTCCTCACCTAAACCAAGTCTACGAGAAATGTTAAAGGCATTGGAAGAACCAGGCACACCCATTAATAATCTATATGTAGGTCTCAAAGATTCTGGATCAAACTCTACAGAAGCGTTTTCCATACCCTTATGTCCATAAGCAAAGGTTTTCAACTCGCTATAGTGAGTAGTAACCATGGTAAACACGCCTTCATCATTTAAATGCTCAAGCATGCTCATAGCAAGAGCAGCACCTTCGTTAGGATCAGTACCAGCACAGATTTCGTCGATGAGAACTAAATCTCTTGGCTTAACTTCGTTCAAAATACTAATTAAATTAGTCATATGAGCAGAGAATGTTGACAAGCTTTGCTCGATAGATTGTTCATCACCAATATCTGCATATACTGCTCTAAATACAGGAAGCTTCGCATGTAGTGCAGGAACAAACATACCTGTTTGAGCCATCAAGCAGAACAAACCTACAGCCTTCAAAGCAACTGTTTTACCACCAGTATTAGGGCCAGTGATAAGCAGCATATTGAAATCATCACCAAGCTGTACGTCCAAAGGAACTACTTTGTCCTTATCAATTAAAGGATGACGACCTTTATCGATTACAATACCGCCTGCAACTGTCAGTTCAGGACGAGTTGCCTCCTGTTCCTGAGCAAGATATGCCTTAGCACAGATAACATCAAGCTCGGTCATAGTATTCATAGAACCAAGCAAGGCCTTCGCTTCCATGCCAACGTTTTGAGACAGAGTACGGAGAATGCGTTCTACCTCTTCTCGCTCCTCAGCAACATAGCGTTTGATATCGTTGTTTAAATTAACAACCGCCATAGGTTCTATGAACAAGGTTGCGCCAGTACCACTTTGGTCATGTACGATACCAGGGAAATTCATTTTGTATTCCATTTTTACAGGAATTACATAACGGTCCCCACGCATAGTAACTAGGTTCTCTTGGAAGTATCTTTGATTATTAGGATCGTGGAGAATGCTATCAAGCTTTTCTTTAACACGATTCTTACTAACAATAATAGCGTTTCTAAGACCTGCAAGCTTGGTACTAGCTTTATCCATAACCTCACCATGGTCATCGATAGCGCTGCTAATTTGTTTTGCCAATTTAGGTTGAGGTGTTAAACCTTGGGAAATTTCTGCAAGATTAGGTGCAAGCTCTGCACTATCCCACAAGAACTCCTTCATGCTGCCTATTCCTTGAACAGTTGTAAGCACCTCTAAAAGCTCTTCAGGATCCAAAACACCGCCCAATTCAGCACGCTTTACATGAGGAATAATATTGTGAACGCCACCAAAAGGAAAGCGCTTTCCCTCGTCTAGCAAACGACTAGCCTCAGCTGTTTGCTCGAGCAAAGCTTTCACCTTGGAAAATTCACTTTCTATCTTTATTGCCTCAATGCTTGCTTTAGCTAAGCTTGTTGCAGTTTTAGATGCTAATTTTTCTTTTACTTTATCAAATTCAAGGGTACGTATAGCGTATCTCGCCATTCATTCACCTTCTTTTTATCGTGTAATGCGTAATTAATGATATAACTACATAACTCCTCTAAAATAATGTCCTCTAGTAGTACCAGGTAAATTTTCAGTTACTTCGTACGCTCCTCCAAGAACATTTTTATACATATAAACAAGATCGCGAACTTGCTTAGGTTCGTACATACGCGCGTCAATTCTGAGAGACGCAACGCCGGAATCTTGCATATGAGCGGCACTTGTAAGCATAGAAAGCTCATGAGCATTCATAACATGCATATGGCAGAATTGATCTCCTACCACTGGGAAACGAGCATCCTTGCGATCTCCTAGGAACAAAGGAGTTCCACAATTAAAAGTGCACGCACCTTTATGTAATTCTCCTAGGAAGGAACCACCTACGCAATATTCAGAAACCATCATTTCAATACGACCTTGAGCCATACATTCGATAGGCATAGGACTTACTTGAGCCAGATGTTCAACCTGACCCATGGTCAATTCGCAGGAGATGGTACCACCTTGTGCTCCATGCTCCTTCCAGAATTGCAGGCTTTGGTTATTGAAAATATTAAGGCTCATATCTGCCCAGGGCTTGAAGGACTTGCCTTGAGCCATATTCCATAAGCCATTATTAGAAATATAAACATAATCTACTTTGAGTTCGTCAAAGAGATTGAAAAGACGCTTGAAATAGTTCAGCTGTGCTTCGTGAACGATACGCGGAGTTGCGATAGCAATCTCACGACCTGCTTTATGAACCATCTCTACAGCTCTACGATAGTGATCATCTGTAGGATTAATATGATTAAAACAATCTCCACCAAAAAGGATGCGTTCGGCACCAGCTTCTAAAGCTGCATTAACCTTATCCAAAGAGTCACAATGAACTGTAACCTTTGTAGATTTATTCAATTTATGACCAGGTAAAACTAAAGCTTCATTGTAGGAATGAACAGGCTTGCGACTTGGAGCAAAGGCCTCCAATCTTGCCTTATCTAATGCTTCACAGGCAATACGTCTTGCTTCGTTCATCTCACTCATTGGAACCATAATATTGTCATCGATATCAAGTTCCAGATTAGCTAAACCATATTCAGTTGTACCTAAACGGTCAATTTGTTTACGAATGCCAGCTTCATCAAGAGCACGTTTACGAGCCTCTTCTACAATGAAATTGGTTTCTCCATAGCCCATATTTCCCTCTTCATCTGTGAGGATTATTTTCATGGGTTCGCCCAAATGAGCTACAACCTTCGCATCAACATAAATACGTTGTTTAGAGTCTGGACCAAAGAATTGTCCTGCATAGGCCATAAGTTTGGCATCTAAAGTTCTAAATACGCGGTCATTCATGCGTACGCCTTGAGGCACATCAATCATAACCTGTTGTCCTACACGAGCAGTTTCTACAGGTTGACCATTCACACGCATATCCGTCAAGGTAGTACCTACCCTGCCGCCTACGCTTACCCAAAACTCAAGACCATCACCCATATGCAGTTCTTTATCAAGCTTAACAACAGCCTTGTTCTTAGCCTTATCAAGTTTTACAACACGTCCAACTAAGACACCACGATTGTTAGGTCTGCGGTCGCTCATCATGGTCTTACCAGGTCTTCCTTCCATATAAGCAGTGGTAAAATCACGATTGAAGATTTGTTCAATATTAGCCAAGTCTTCGGCAGGAACCTCGAACTTGCCTTCTTTATAGCTATCCATAGCACGACGATATGCATCTACAACAACAGCTACATATTCAGGACGCTTCATACGACCTTCGATTTTATAACTACAAACTCCGGCCTCGATAAGCTTTGGCAGGATTTGCAAGGTATTCATATCCTTGGGGCTCAAAAGATATTGACCTGCATCTTTGCCCTTGAGCATGTCATTATCCTTAGCATCATAGAGTGCGTAAGGCAATCTACAGGGCTGAGCACAACGGCCTCTGTTACCACTACGACCACCAATCAAGGAACTCATTAAGCATTGCCCGCTATAGCAAACGCAGAGAGCACCATGGATAAAGGTTTCAATTTCAGTACCACATTCGCAAGCAGCTTTAATCTCTTTTAATGAAAGCTCACGAGCGAGAACTGTACGCTCAAGCCCAATGCCCTTAGAAAAGTTTACGCCACCGGAATTTGTTACCGTCATTTGTGTGGATGCGTGGAGAGGAAGCTCCGGACAAATCTTTTGACAAAGGCGAATTACACCCACATCCTGAACGATTAGCCCATCAACACCCACATTATTGAGGAACATTAGATAATTTGCCAGAGTTTCCATCTCACTATCATCGACCAAAGTATTTACAGTAATGAAAATACGCACGCGATGCATATGTGCGAAATAGACAGCTCGAGCCATTTCCTCTTCATCAAAATTACTTGCATAAGCTCTTGCGCCAAAGGCTTTACCGCCCATGTAAACAGCATCTGCTCCAGCATTTACGGCAGCCTCCAAGGCTTCCCATGTACCAGCAGGAGCCAAGAGCTCGATATAACTATTCATCATTAAATTTCGTCCTCAATTGCTTTAACTAGTTTTTCGTGCTTTGCCTTTAATTCAGCAAGCTCTGCAGCCAAATCCAAAGCAGTCCAAACAGCTAATTTTGTAGTGTCCATGCCAGGTCTTTGTGCTGCCAGTTTATTCATGCGTTCATCAACTTCATGGGCAATGTTAACAACCTTACTTTCGTTAGCATCGGTTTTTAAAGTATAGGTTTCGTTATAAATTTTAACAGAAATGGAAGCCATTTTAGTCCACCTCAATATTTACTTTAAAGCTTTGAGCGAAGGATTTTTCCCATGCTCTCTTGTATTGGAAATTGATATTGTGCATTCCCTTGCCGCTAACAGCAAAAACAATAATCTCTTCACCAGGAACGCCAACTCTTTCGTCATGCATGTTGGGCATATTGAAGCTGCGACCAACTTCTTTAATTCCCTTACCCGGAGCAATTTGCCAAGTGAAACCAGTGCTTGGATTAGAAGCCAACTTGATTGCAACTAAGCCTGCACCATCTAAATGCAAAATTTTATCAGCACTCTTGTCGGTCAGACGAGCAACTTGGAAAATTCTACCAGCCTCGCCAACACGAACATGAGCAATTAATTCATCATAGGAAATTTTATTATTATATGCACCATCGGGAGAAGAAGGATACTTTACCTCGTCATCATCAAAGATGATGTCCTTGATATCCATATAATGTTTAACTTCTTCATTTTTAACAAAGAAATCATTCAAAGTAAATTCACGACCAGTAGTAAGATCAAGATTCAATCCCTTATAGTAGATTTTGCTTCCTTCTGCCTTGAGCATAATACTAACTAAACTGGGGCGATTAAGTTCCACATCATAGCTTAAATTAGCATTTTTACCTGCTTTTTTTACTAATTTGGCAACCTCTTCGTTGATAATTTTATTTAAGTTTGCTTCAAGATCTACGTTTAAAGCGCCATCCAAATACGGTGCAACGATTTTACCAGTACCATTATTAGAAACGTTGTCTAAAACAGTAGTCTTTTGATCTGCAAAGCAAGTAGTTGTTACAAACAAAGTCAGCAAAGACAATAATATTGTTTTCATATATTACTCCTTGTTAGAGACGCTAAAGCATATAGTTCATAGTGCTTGTAATGAAAAATTTAGATATAATTAATAATTCTTCAAATCACTTCATGATTTGTTCCTTTACTCAGCACTCAGAACTATTCACTAATTTAATGTACTCAATCGCTTTTTGCATTCTTGCCAAAGTACGTTCCTTGCCAAGCAGAACCATTACATCAAACATACCAGGACTTACTGTGCGACCAGTAAGAGCCAAGCGTGTAGGATGAATTACTTTGCCAAGAGCAATTTCTTTTTTGGCGGAAATGTCGTTATATATAGCCTCGGTGCTGGCCAAAGAAAATTCTTCGTCGGAAGCCAAAGCGTTCATACAATCTGTCAAAAGCTCGATAGCTTCAGGTTTAAAATGTTTAGCAACGCCTTTTTCGTCATAAGCTTCAATATCTTGGAAGAAATATGTAGAAGCATCAACGATTTCAGCCAAGGTTTTTACGCGAACGCGAACAGTATCAATCAATTGAGCAAAGTATTCAGCATTTGCTTCAAGCCAAGCCTCATCGACTAAACCAGCATTGATGAAGAATGGTTTTACTTCAGGAATAATATCCTC
>JAKSOJ010000120.1 GCA_024405645.1 Phascolarctobacterium sp.
GAAGGGGTGAGAAAATGCTAGAATATATTTTAATTATGCTTTGCTTACCTCCTATCTGCGCAATTCTTTGCATGATTGGTAAATTCTCCAATGGTTTATTGCACTGGATTCATCGCTTGACTACCACTGCTGTATGTGGTGCAGTTGCTATGATGGCCTACAATTTCGATCCTGCAAAACCATTTATGAACGAGTATCTTTATGTTGATGCTTTGAGTCTTTGGCTCGTCATCATCATCGCAACTCTTTACATGGCTGCAACCTGGACTGCAAAATCCTATTTGAGCCGTGAAGAAAAATGCGGTATTTTGAAGGGTGAACAATTACAAAATGGTAGATATTTTGCTTTGATGCAATTGTTCTGCTGGACCATGTTCATCGTTCTTTTGGTAAATAACTTAGGCTTGATGTGGGTTGCTATCGAAGCAACAACTTTGATATCTGCGCTCCTCATCTCCTTTAAATTTACTCACCAAGCTTTGGAAGCAACCTGGAAATATGTAATGGTTTGTACTGTTGGTATTTGCTTGGCCTTGCTTGGTACCTTGATTCTATATTATGCAGAGCTGCAAGCACTTGGTTCTAAGAATGCTCTGAACTGGCTCTACCTTTTTGAAAATGCAGCTGCTCTTGACCCTGCACTTACCAAATTGGCAATGCTCTTCATTATCATCGGTTATGGTACAAAGGCTGGTATGGCTCCCATGCACACTTGGTTGCCGGATGCTTATGCTGAAGCTCCTTCCTTAACCTCTGGTATGCTTTCTGGTGCACTGTGCACTTGTGCTCTCTACGTTTTGATTCGTAACCTGGTAATTTTACTGCCTACCGCTGGTGCTGCCATGATGAGTAACATGCTCATGTTCTTTGCAGTTCTGACCGTAGCAATTGCAGTTCCCTTCGTAGTTGTACAACGTGACGTAAAACGTATTTTGGCTTACTCTTCTATGGAAAATATCGGTATCATGGTTGCTGGTATTGGCGTATTCACTGCAGCTTCTCTGAAAGGCGTAATGCTCCATATGTACAGCCACGCAATGATTAAGTTCGTACTTTTCTTCGTTGCTGGTACCATCATCCAAGAGTTCCAAACTCGTAACATGATGCGTATTCGTGGTATGATGAACGATGTACCTGCTACTGCAACCTTCTGGTTAACTGGTATTCTTGGTATTCTCGGCTTGCCTCCTATGGGCTTGTTCTTCTCCAAGTTCCAAATTATGGGTGCAATGTTCCATGAAGGTCGTTGGCTCCCTGGTTGCTTACTCCTCATTCTGCTGACAGGCGTACTCATTGGTATTCTGTACCATGGCATGCGTATGCTCTGCGACAGAACTAACATCAAACCTTTGGGTGATTTGATTACTGTTACTGATACCTTTGCTCTGATGACCTTGCTCCTTTTGACTTGCGTTGTTGGTGCTGGTTTTGAAAATATTCCTTGGCTCAATAATCTTTTGAACCATGCAGTTCGTATTGTAGGAGGCTTGTAATATGCACGTTAAACAAGATAATTTACGTGGCGCTGCTAATATTTTAAGCGATGGCGGTCTCCGTCCTTTGGCTGCAATGTTTGGTGCAGACGAAACCAAACGCGGTGGGGGACTTGCAATTTATTGCCTCTTCTATGATGCAGATACGCGTGATATCAAAACCTTAAAGGCTACCTTTGAAGATGAAAAGAACCTGTCCTACCAATGCTTATCCAATCTCATGCCTGCTGCTACTTGGTACGAGCGTGAATTGCACGATATGTTTGGTTTTATGCCCGAAGGTCATCCTGACCTGCGTCCTTTGGTTCTTCATGAAAGCTTCCCCTTTGAATTCCATCCCTTGCGTAAAAAATACGCTAAGGATTTCCAAATTCGTGGTCAACGCGATTTTGAAATGATGACCTCTCAAGGTGAAGGTCTATACGAAGTGCCTGTTGGTCCTATCCATGCAGGCATCATCGAACCCGGTCATTTCCGCTTTAGCCAAGCCGGTGAAGCAATGCTCCAATTGGATGCAAAGCTGTTCTTTACCCATCGTGGCATTGAAAAGGCAGTAGAAGGATTGACCGTGGACCAAGCATTACCAATCATCGAAAGAATTTGCGGTGCTTGTTCCGTTTCCAATACTCTGAGCTTCTGCCAAGCTGTTGAAAAACTCTCCGAAGCAGAAGTACCTCGTAGAGCATGGCTTATCCGTACTTTGGCACAAGAGATGGAAAGACTTTACAACCATGTAGGTGATACTGGTAACGTTTGTGCTGGCGTAGGTTTCTCTCCCATTATTAGCATGGGTGCTCGTTTGAAGGAATATCTTCAACAATTAAACGAAAGCTTCACTGGCAATCGCTTCCTGCGTGGACTTATCGTTCCTGGTGGCGTAACCATGGATGTAGATAATCTTCTCCTGGACGAAATCAAGGACGTTCTTCGCGAAGTAGAAGCAACCTATAAAGATATGGTTCACATTATGTGGGAACAAGCTAATTTCCTCAACCGTATTCAAACTACTGGTAAGATTAAAAACAAAACTGCTTTTGATCTGGCTATGGTTGGCGTAGGTGCTCGTGCTAGCGGCATGACTCGCGATGCTCGTAAGGACATCGGCTATGGTATTTATGACGACTTTGAATTCGATGTAATTACCGAACAATCCGGTGATGTTGAAGCTCGTATTAAGGTTCGCATTGGCGAAGTTTATGAAAGCATCAAAATCATCAAACAGGTTATGAGAGAGCTTCGTCACAATACTTCCAGTGAACTTAAAGTTGATTTGGGCGAACTGAAGACCTTGGAAGGCTCTTGGGGCATTACCGAATCTCCTCGCGGAGATAATTTGCATTGGCTGATGTTGGACGAAGAGTGTAAAATTGACAGACTCTTTGTGCGTAGTGCAAGCTATCCCAACTGGCCTGCATTGACTGTTGCTGTTCAAGGTGACATCATCCCTGACTTCCCGTTGATTAACAAAAGCTTTGAATTATGCTATGCATGCATTGATAGATAAGGAGGCGTGACTGGTGCTTAAGATGCTTGAAGCGATTTTCGCCGGAAAAATCGCCACTGAAAATATTAATACAACTGGCCATAAGAGAATGCGCGGTGCTTTAAAGTGCGATAGCTCCTGCGATGGCTGTGGTGCCTGCAAGGCTGCATGTACCTGCGATGCCTTGGCAATGAAGGATGGCAAGCCTGTTATTGATTACAAGAAATGCCTTTTCTGTGGTCGTTGCGTAGAGGCTTGTGCAAAGAAAGCTATGAAGCATGACAATCGTGATGAATTGGCACAAATTCTCAGCGAATCTGCAGTAACTGTTAGCAACGTAGTAGAAGCTAAATTAGGTCGTAGCCTGCATGTACGTCATGTAGACGCAGGTAGTTGCAATGCTTGTGACTTCGAAATGGGCGCACTTTCTAATCCCATTTATGATTTGCATAGATATGGTATCGCATTTGTAGCAAGTCCTCGTCATGCAGATATGATTATGGTTACTGGCGTAGTAACTCGTAATCTTGAGCAAGCCTTGAAGATGACTTATGCAGCTATGCCTGAGCCTCGTCTTGTTATGGCTTGTGGTGCTTGTGCTGCTGGTGGTACTACCTTTGGTAATACTTATGCCACAGTGGGCAAGGTTAGCGACGTTGTGCCTGTGGATATTGCAGTACCTGGTTGTCCTCCGAGACCTAGCTCCATGGTTATTGCTTTGTGCGCAGCCGCAGACATGCTTAAAGAAAAAATGTAAGAAAAAGCGAGATAATCTATCCATATTTCGTTGTTGTTTAAAAGGCTATGGTCCAGTACGGTTTAGTACTGTTGCCATGGCCTCTTTTATGAATAAAACGAATTATTATTTACAAATTGATTGACTTTTATGCATAAAGTGGTATCATTTATGTATAAATATTTTAAAAGTAAGTATATTGAGTATTAAATTGCTTTCGAGTGGATAATTCGATATCTATAATTCATAATTCTGCATTCACAATGTTTGGGGAGATATAACGATGATTACTTTGCGTCCAGCTAAATTTAGCGATGTTGAGAGTATACATAAACTTTTAAATGAATATGCTAAGCAAGGACTTATGCTTCCGCGTAGCCGTAACTCTATTTATGAAAATCTTCGCGATTATGTAATTGCTGTTGAAAACAATCGTATTTTGGGGTGCGGAGCTCTTCATTTTGTTTGGGATAAGCTGGCAGAGATTCGTTCTATGGCTGTAGATCCGAACTTGAAGAAAACTGGTATTGGTCGAATGATTGTAGAACAACTTGAAAAAGAGGGCATTGAACGCGGTGTAACTATGTTCTTTACTCTTACTTATCAACCTGGCTTCTTCTCTAAATGTGACTACATCCAAACTGCTAAGGAAAGACTTCCTCAAAAGGTTTGGAAGGAATGTGTTCATTGTTCTCAATATCCATATTGCAATGAGATTGCTTTTATAAAGACTACTGTTGATTATAGACCGTCCGATATTACAGGCTTTAACAATAACTCTTTCAAGCAAGAACTTGTATTTAAAGAATAATCCTGGTACATGGGTTTCGAACTGTGAGAAAAAATCACAGATAAACTATAAAATTTTTGTTGACAATACACATAAAGTGTAGTATAATTTCGTTGTTGTCGCGAGAGCGATAACGTTGGCGATACGGCCCAGTGGTTCAGTTGTTTAGATGAGCGCGCAATTACGACGGACTCATGAGTTCGACGAAGTTCATCTTGCTCTGTACGCAGTGGTCAATATCGTTGGCGATA
>JAKSOJ010000121.1 GCA_024405645.1 Phascolarctobacterium sp.
AGCAATGGGAAATTACGCCATGCCTATTTTGGAAAAGTGGGCCGAAGAATAAAACATCAATACAAAAATAAAAAACCTGCTCTTAAAGAGCAGGTTAATTTTTTATCTAATGCGGCAAGCGCCATAGTATCTTGGTCCCCAATAACTATCCCACAGGTTTGATACAGTAACACCAGTAGAAGAGCCAGCATGCAGGAACTGACCATTGCCAATGTAGATACCACAATGAGAAGCACCAGGTGCATAGGTTGTAAAGAATACCAAATCGCCAGGGCGAAGTTGATTTGTAGAAATTTTAACACCGGAGTAATATTGCTCATCAGCCATACGAGGAATACTAATTCCAGCACGACGGAAACAATATTGAGTGAAACCGGAGCAGTCAAAACCTCCACGACCTGTACCACCAAATACGTAAGGTGTACCAATAACACCATAACCAGCACGAATAACGGCACGAGCATTATCATGAGCACGGTTAACAGGCAAATCTTTATTCATAAGAGCCATGTAAGTAGCTTGGCCAATAACACCATCTACAGCAAGGCCTTTATCAGCTTGGAATTTTTTAATAGCAGTTTCGGTTTCTCCACCGAAATCACCATCTAAAGAAGAAACAGGATAGTTTAATTCAACCAATCTTTTTTGGATGTCAAGCACCTCTTGTCCTTGATCACCACGTTCAAAGGAAGCAAAAGCACTAACACTAACCATGCACGCAAGCATGGACATTAACATAACACGCGACAATTTCAACAGCTCATACATCCTTTCTAACTTATTAAGATGCATTAATTATAACACATTATTTCCCATTTGTAAAATCCACCTGGGAAATACTTTTACGCGTTTGTTTAATTTTTCTTGATATGCCTGGTGACTAAATATAGTGGTCTTTGCTTAATTTCTTCAAAAATACGTCCAATATACTCGCCTAAAATGCCTATACCTATGAGTTGTATGCCTCCGATAAACAAAGTGCAGACCATCATAGTTGCCCAGCCGGGAACAGCGTCTTCGGAAATATATTTGACATAGAGTACATGTCCCATTAAGCCAAGACTTACTAAACCACACAAAAGGCCAGAATAGAAAGCCCATCTTAAAGGCACATTGGAGAAGGAGGTAATTCCATCTAAAGCAAAATGGAACATCTTGCGGAAATTAAACTTGGAAACACCCGCAAAACGTGGTGGAGCCACGAATTCAAACTCTGCAACCTTGAAGCCTAAGGTTCGAACGAGGCCACGAATAAAACGAGCACGTTCCCTATAGAGCTTAAATGCATCAATAGCCTTACGGTCCATGAGTCTAAAATCACTACCACCAGGTGTAATTTCGACCTCAGAAAGTGCGTTAATAAGCTTGTAGTATACAGAAGATGTTAAGTTTTTGATGAATCCTGCATCCTCGGTAGCAACTCTCTTAGTTTGGACGATTTCATTTCCAGCTTCCCATAATTCAATAAGTTGAGGAATTAGTTCAGGCGGATGCTGCAAATCTCCATCCATGGTAATAACAACATCTCCGTCAGCATTATCCATACCACAGGTTATCGCTAGTTGATGCCCATAATTGCGACTGAGGAGATATGCTTCCACATGTTCGTCTTCTTTAGCAAGTTCGTTCAAAATAAATGCGGAACTATCTTTGGAGCCATCATCTACAAATATAATATTATAATCGTAATCCAGTCCCTTTAAAACATCACTAGTGCGTTTGTAAAACTCACGCAAATTAGCTTCTTCATTAAAAACAGGAACTGCAACAGAAATTTTCTTTTTCATTTTATTTTCCTCTGACTAAAAAAGACGCACGCAAACGCATGCGCCATTTTTTACAAAGATGAGTGATCATTAAGCCGAGTTCTGTTCCTCTTACGAGGCGATAATCATTTATCTAGACTTGACATTACTGCCAAGCTCAAGCGACGCAACCCGGGAGGCTCAGCGGGCAACATCATCCCTCCCCTATTTGGTCTTGCTCCGGATGGGGTTTACCTAGCCAGCCTGTCACCAGACTGCTGGTGCGCTCTTACCGCACCGTTCCACCCTTACCTACCGAAGTAGGCGGTCCTCATTTCTGTGGCACTAGCCCTAAGGTTTCCCTCGCTGGACGTTATCCAGCATCCTGCCCTATGGAGCTCGGACTTTCCTCACCTGGCTCAAGGCCAGCCGCGATTATCTTTCACACTCACCCGCATATTTTAACAAAATATAGGTTACCAGTCAAGAAATATTATATTGTGTAAATCTGAAATAAAAATGAAAAGAGCTAGTTCCGAAGAACTAGCCCCTTTAGATTAATATTAATTATTTTTCAGCCTTGTGGTCAGCGATAATTTTTTCTGCCATTCTAGCCGGAACGTCTTCATAGTGGTCAAACTTCATGGAGAAGGTACCCAGACCTTGGGTAATTGCACGAAGGTCAACTGCATATTCAGCGATTTCAGCATAAGGAACTTGTGCAGAAACGATTTGCATACCATCATCGGTAGGTTGCATACCAAGGATACGACCACGTTTGGTGTTCAAGTCGCCAATTACGTCGCCCATCATGGAATCAGCACAGGTAACTTCCAGGTTGTAAATGGGTTCGAGAAGTACGGGTTTGCATTTTTCCATAGCTTTTTCGAATGCCATATGGGAAGCAATCTTGAATGCCATTTCAGAGGAGTCAACAGAGTGGTAAGAACCATCAAGCAGGGTAATACGAACGTCTACTACAGGATAACCAGCAAGAGCGCCTTCTTCCATGGATTCCATCATGCCTTTTTCAACTGCAGGAATGTATTGACGAGGTACAGCGCCACCGAAAATCTTGTCGACGAATTCGAAACCGCCTCCAGGAGGAAGGGGTTCCATTTTAATAACTACATGACCATATTGACCATGGCCACCGGATTGTTTCTTATGTTTGCCTTCAACTTCAGCAGCTGCACGAATGGTTTCACGATATTCAACGATAGGAGCACGCAGTTCAGCAGATACGCCGAATTTTCTTTGCATTCTTTCCATGATGATTTCGATGTGTTGGTCGCCCATACCAGAAATCAAGGTTTCTTTGGTTACGGTATTCTTGGTAACGATGATGGTCGGATCTTCGTCCATTAATCTAGAAAGAGCATTGGAGATCTTGTCTTCGTCACCTTTCTTGGTTGCATAGATAGCACGGGTGTACATAGGCATCGGGAATTCGATGGGCGGGAATTCTACGTCTTGAGCTTTATCGCAAAGGGTATCGCCAGTAGAGGTGAATTGCAATTTAGCAACTACGCCAATATCACCAGCAGGAATTTCTTTCATAGGAATTTGGTTTTTGCCACGCATAGTGAATACGTTGCCAATCTTTTCGTCTTCTTCACGACGTGCATTGTGAACGATGGAGTCGGATTTAATGCAGCCAGAGAATACGCGGAAGAAAGACAGACGACCTACGAACGGGTCAGAAGTAGTCTTGAATACGAGAGCTGCGGTAGGAGCACCAGCGTCGCGAATTTCTTCTTCGCCAGTTTCTTTATCCATAACAACATAGTCGTTCAGAATTGCAGGATAAGTGTAGTCGATAATAGCACTCATGAGACGGCCAAGACCGATGTTCTTATAAGCGGAACCGCAAAGCATAGGATGAATTTGTGCGGAACGAATACCTTTGATAAGGCATTTCAAAATTTCTTCGTTGGAAATTTCTTCGCCTTCCAGATAACGCATCATGCAATCGTCATCAGCTTCAACTGCGGATTCAATCATTTTTTCACGAGCTTCTTCTGCAGCTGCTTGATATTCTTCAGGAATATCGATTTCGTCAGAACCATTGCCGTTCGCACGATAAGCTTTCATTTTGTACAAATCGATAATGCCTTGGAAATTGTCTTCTTTACCTAAAGGAAGTTGTAACGGCAGAACTTGTTTGCCGAATTTGCCACGGAGATTGTCGAGGATGGAATCGAAGTCTGCATTTTCACGATCCATTTTGTTAACGAAAATAATGCGAGGCAGACCAGCTTCTTCAGCAAGTTTCCAGCATTGTTCAGTACCTACTTGAACGCCAGAAGTTGCGCATACAACGATTAATGCAGAGTCAACTGCACGGAAAGCACCTTTAACTTCAGCTACGAAATCTGCGAAGCCCGGAGTATCGATGAAGTTAATTTTGGTATCACGCCATTCAACTGGAGCCAAGGTTGCGTTTACAGATACGCCACGTTTAATTTCTTCCGGTTCATAGTCAGTAGTGGTTTGACCATCTTCAACCTTGCACATTCTGGAGATTGCACCGCTACGGAACAAGAGTGCTTCGGTTACAGATGTAGTACCAGCACCACCATGACCTACGATAGCAACGTTACGAATCTTATCGCCTGTGTATTCTTTCATAATATAATAGTCCCCCTTTTGGACAAAATTTTTGTTGTTCACATATTCTATCTATATATAGTATTTTCCTGCTTTAAATATAAAAAATACCTACAAGAGTTGCCTATTGCAGGTATTTTGTTACATTCTTTACAATTCTTTTTTTATTTGACAAATTTTATTAGCAGCCTCTTTAATATCGTCTGCGCCAAGTATTCCGCTTACAATTGCAGCACCACTTGCTCCAGCTTTGATAACGTCTGCATAATTGGAGATGTTTACGCCGCCAATACCAACTACAGGCAGATAAACATCATCGCAAATTGCTTTCAAGCCTTCCAAACCTAAATAACCTGCATCAGATTTAGTATTAGAGCCAAACACTGCTCC
>JAKSOJ010000122.1 GCA_024405645.1 Phascolarctobacterium sp.
TGGGCGGAGAGATTCGCTACGAAGCTCATGTAACTGATTTCGTTATCAAAAATGGTCAGGTTGCTGGCGTAATATTAGATAATGGCGAAAAACTTCTGGCAGGTGCAGTAGTGCTAGCCTGCGGTCATAGTGCTCGCGATACCTATGCCATGCTCAAGAAGAATGGTATTGGTATGACAGCTAAAGATTTTGCCATTGGTGTCCGCATCGAGCATCCTCAAGAGCTCATAGACCGTGCTCAATATGGCGAATTTGCAGGCCATCATCTGCTAGGCGCTGCAGATTACATGCTTGTTTACCATACTCCTGATAAAGCCCGTGCTTTATATTCTTTCTGCATGTGCCCTGGTGGTCAGGTTGTTGCTGCTGCTTCCGAGGCTGGTGGCGTTGTTGTCAATGGTATGAGTATGTTCAACCGCGATAGTGGCGTGGCCAATGCAGCTATGGTTGTTACCGTTGGCACCCAGGATTTCGGCACTGATCCATTGGCTGGCGTGGAATTCCAACGCCAATATGAACGCCTTGCTTATGCAGCAGGTGGCAATAATTATCTTGCTCCTGCTCAAAACTTTGCAAGCTTTATCACAGGCAATACCCCTAGCTTGGAAAGCATGGTTGGTGGAACATATAGACCTGGACTTATTGCCCACGATTTACGCAAGGTTTTGCCCAATTATGTAACTGATACACTTGCTCTTGGCATAGATAATTTCGGTCGAAAGCTGCAAGGCTTTAACGATGGGGGAGCACTTTTAACTGGCATTGAGACCAGAACCTCTGCTCCTTTACGCATCGACAGGGACCGTAATACATATACATCTGTAACCCATGATTTGCTCTATCCTTGCGGAGAGGGCGCTGGTTATGCTGGTGGCATTATGAGCGCTGCTCTTGACGGCTATCACGTAGCCAGAGCGATTATGGCTCGCTTTAAACCGTTCTAAAACTATTTTATATATATTGGAGGTCAATTATGGCTCGTTTATTTGGTACTGATGGTGTTCGCGGCGTTGCGAACGCTGAACTCACTCCTGAACTTGCATTCAAACTTGGTTTTGCTGCTGCAACCTACTTCGGTAGAGAAGTAGTAGGCCCGAAAATTATTATTGGTCGCGACACTCGTCGTAGCGGTCAAATGTTAGAAGCAGCTCTTGCTGCTGGTATCTGTGCTGCTGGTGGCAATGCTCATCTCCTGGGCGTTATGCCTACTCCCGCAATTTCCTACCTCACTAGCGAAATCAAAGCTAATGCAGGCGTAGTTATTTCCGCATCTCACAATCCCTTTGAAGACAATGGCATCAAATTCTTCTCTCAAACTGGCCACAAGCTGCCCGATTCTGTAGAAGATGAAATCGAAGCAATTGTTAAGACTCCTATCGATTACACCAAAACTCCTACCGGTTCCCGCGTTGGTAAAATCGTTTATGAAAGTGGCTTAGCTGAAAAATACATTAAACATATCGTAAGCACTGCTTATTGCAAACTGGATGGCTTGAAGGTAGTTATGGACTGCTCCAACGGCGCCAACAGCGAAATCGCTCCTGTTATCCTGCGCAGTCTGGGTGCAGAAGTAGTTGCTATTTTCAACGAACCTAACGGCATCAACATCAACAATGGTTGCGGCTCCACTCATCTGGAAGCATTGCAAGCAAAGGTTGTTGAAGAAGGCGCCCATGTTGGTATCGCTAACGATGGCGATGCTGACCGTTGCTTAGCAGTTGATGAAAACGGCGAGGTTATGGATGGCGACCAAATCATGCTGGTTTGCGCTCTTGAACTTATGAAACGCGGCAAATTGAAAGACAACATGCTGGTTACCACTGTTATGAGTAACATTGGTCTGCATATGGCAATGAAGGAAGCTGGCGGCAAGACCTGCAAGACTGGCGTAGGCGACCGTTACGTTCTGGAAGAAATGCTCAAACATAACTACAACCTTGGCGGCGAACAATCCGGGCATATTATCTTCTCAGAATTTGCAAAAACTGGCGATGGCATCTTAACCGCTGTACAACTCCTGTGCACCATGGTTCGCAACAACAAATCCCTGTCCGAGCTTGCAGGCGTTATGACCAAATATCCTCAAGTTTTGGTAAATGTTCGCGTAAAGAACAAAAATGGTTGGGAAGAAAAAGAAGCCATTAAAGATGTTATTAAGAAATATCAAGAAGAGCTTGGCGAACAAGGTCAAATTCTCGTTCGTGCTTCCGGTACCGAGCCTTTGATCCGTATCATGGCAGAAGGTCCTCAACAAGACCGTTTGGAGCAAATCTGCAATTCTATCGCAGAAGTTGTTACCCAAGCATTAGCATAAAACACAAAAGCATAAAATTCGAAGCTGCGAGAAGTTTACGATTTTTCGCAGCTTCTTTTTATTGCTAGGATTCGTACATTATTTAGTGTATTTTCTTGACTTGCTACACTAAATAATGTAAAATTACTTACAACTATGAGAATGTAAAATTGGCTACGTCCGTCTCTTTGTACGTATACTTGATAAAGGAAAATAGTTTAGCGCATGAGCCTAGGTTAGGCCGACGAGGATTGGAGTTGTCGAATTGTATCAGCGGATGCTCCACGGTTTGCTTAAATCGTTAGTCCAAATACAAAACCTGGTGGTAACATCAGCACAGAATTTTGGATAAAAGCAGGACGAATCTATAGTTAGGAGGATATCATTCATGTGTGGTATCGTAGGTTACATTGGTAAAGAGCAAGCAGCTCCTTTCCTGCTTGACGGCATGTCCAAGCTTGAGTATCGTGGTTACGACTCTGCTGGTATTGCAGTAATGGAAGGTTCTAAAATTCGTCTGGAAAAATGCGTAGGTCGTCTCGATGCTCTGCGTGCTAAAATTGCGGGTGACATGCCTGTAGGAACTATTGGCATTGGTCATACTCGGTGGGCTACTCACGGTCGTCCGTGCGATCGTAACTCCCACCCCCATGCAGATGAAAGTGGTAAATTCGTAGTTGTTCACAACGGCATCATCGAAAACTACCTGGTAATCAAGGAAGAACTCCTTGCAAAAGGTCACGTTTTCCTGTCCGAAACCGATACCGAAGTAGTTTCCCACTTAATGGCAGAACTTTGGGATGGCGATTTTGAAAGCACCGTTAAAAAGATTCTCAAGGTTATCAAAGGTTCCTATAGCTTGGTATTCATGACAGAACATGAACCTGGTAAAATTATTTGCACCAAAAAAGATAACCCGTTGGTAATTGGTCTTGGTGAAGGCGAAAACTTCATCGCTTCCGATATTCCTGCAATTATCAGCCGTACTCGTCGTACCTTCATCATGTCCGATGGTGAAATTGCAACCGTAACTGCTGATGGCGTATGGGTTCAAGACATCAACGGTACTCCCATTTCCAAGAAAGTATTCGTAGTAAACTGGAATGCAGAAGCAGCTGAAAAGGGTGGCTTCGAGCATTTCATGCTTAAAGAAATCTACGAACAACCTAAAGCAATTCGCGACACTATGACTGGTCGTGTAGATAAAGAAAATGAAACCATTACCTTCCCGGAACTCAACTGGACTAGCGAAGGCATGGCTCAAATCAACAAGATTTTCATTGTTGCTTGCGGTACTGCATATCATGCAGGCATTGTTGGCAAGTATTATCTTGAACAATTGGCTCGCGTGCCGGTTGAAGTTGACATTGCCAGCGAATTCCGTTATCGCAGCCCGCTGATCGATAGCAATACCCTTTGCATCGTAATCAGCCAATCCGGTGAAACCTCCGATACTTTGGCAGCTCTGCGTGAAGCTAAAAAGCTGGGCGCTCGTACTCTTGGCGTAACCAACGTAGTAGGCTCTGCAGTTGCTCGTGAAGCTGACCAAGTAGTTTATACCTATGCTGGTCCCGAAATCGCTGTAGCGTCCACCAAGGCTTATACAACTCAAATTTTGGCTATGCTCATGCTGGCTATTTATGTTGGTCGTCTGCGCAATACCTTGGCAGAAGATCGCGCTAAAGAATTGGTTCGTGGTCTTGGCATGGTTCCTGAACAAGTCCATGAACTTTTGGAAAATGTTGACCAAATCAAAGTATTTGCTCGTCAATATGCATCCTGCGAAGATGCTTTCTTCCTGGGTCGTAGTCTTGACTATGCAGTTGCTCTGGAAGGCGCTCTCAAGCTCAAAGAAATTTCCTACATCCATGCAGAAGCATATGCCGCTGGCGAATTAAAACATGGTACCTTGGCATTAATCGTGGAAGGCGTGCCTGTAATTGTATTGGCAACTCAATCCGACGTTTATGACAAGACCGTAAGCAATCTCCAAGAGGTTAAGGCTCGTGAAGCAGTAGTTATCGCTATTGGCTTTGTAGGGGATGAAAATCTCAAGAAATACGCAGATAGCGTAATTTACATTCCTAAGACCGATAAATATATCGCTCCTCTCATGGCAGTTCTGCCGTTGCAACTCTTGGCATATTATGCAGCATTGACTCGTGGTTGTGATGTTGATAAGCCGAGAAACTTGGCGAAGTCCGTAACCGTAGAATAAATAAAAACTCACGATAATCGATTTATACTTCGTTGTCGCCAAAAAGGCTATGGGCCCGTACGTTTTAGTACTGTTCCCATAGCCTTTTTTCCTGCCGCCTCGTCTAAATACGATTCTTGAGAGTTTTTTGCATTTTTTATATCTCATCTAAACGCAAATCTTTCGCGTTTTTGGTAACGTGAAGGTTATACCGACTTTATTTTATAATAGCGGGGCTTTGGCCTGGTT
>JAKSOJ010000123.1 GCA_024405645.1 Phascolarctobacterium sp.
CTTTTGTTCTGAACAATTTCTCTGGAGCTACAAACCATATGGCATATAAAAAGTATGGTGTGCTGTAAAATTTTGCTAATTAAATGATTGTTGTCCGAAAACACTCTGACTTCTGGCGAAGTTGGAGTGTTTTGGTTTATTATGTGCATAATTCTCCATTTTACATTATGTATACTTTTCTAATGTGTAGCATAATTTGCTAAAAGCAATTATAATTAAACTGAATTATCAGAAAAATATTTGGAAGTGTAAATCATGAAAAAGTTGATTATAGGAATATCTGGCGCAGATGGAGTTTGCCTTGCAGTTAGGTTGTTACGCCATCTGCAGAAACTTGATGATGTAGAAACTCATCTAGTTATGACAGCATCTGCTGAGCGGAACTTGCTTATTGAAGGGGAAATTACACCTGATGAAGTAAAGCAATTAGCAGATTATACTTATGATATAGATGATATGGCGGCTACGATTTCAAGTGGTTCTTTTAAGACTGATGGTATGTTAATTGTGCCTTGTAGCATGAAAACTCTTGCTGCAATTACTTGTGGCTATACTGATAACTTAGTACAACGAGCTGCAGATGTTTGTCTTAAAGAAAATCGTAAAGTGGTTTTGGTACCAAGAGAAATGCCATTAGGTAGGGTGCATTTACGCAACCTGTTGACGGCCAATGAATTAGGTTGTGTTATAGTACCTCCAGTACTAACCTTCTATAACAAGCCTGAAAGCATCGAGGATCATATGGACCATATTCTTGGCAAGGCTTTAATGCAATTTGATGTTGAATTACCTAGTTTTAAGTCTTGGAAGGGTGTTTGAAATGGATGCAGATAAAATTACTTTCGGACAAGGCTTAACAATGGTAGAAGTCCAATATGAAAAAATAGGTGCTGATTTGCAGGTTGTAATTACTGCAGGAAAGGCGCACGTAGGTGCTACAGCTTTAGCAGTTCCTTGTCAAACTACTGCTGAAGGCGTTACTGCATCAGTGAGCGTCATGACTGCTCCCGGACATAGAGATGACATTGTAGCAGGCAAAGCCGCTTTGGAACTTTGTAAAGCTTTGCGATGCAATGTTTGTGCGACTGCTGGTCTGCATATTGACCACGCAACTCAAGATGAAATCATGACTTTAGTTTATAATGCAAAAGAGTCCATCAATATATTAATCAAGAAGTTGAAGGAGGAATAGAAAATGGATTTGAAAGATTGTCTCAAAAAATTAGCCGATAATGGCCGTTTGGCACATATCAAAACCGAAGTTGATCCCTATCATGAATTAGCAGGTATTGCCGCAAAATTCGAAGGTGGCAAGGTGCTGCAATTTGATAAGGTAAAAGGCTCTGAATACCCTGTAACAACTGGCTGGTGGTGGAACCGCGACAATTTAGCATGCCTTTTCGATTGTGAAACCGAGAAACTTTCCTTTAAATTTGCCGATGCTGTAGCTAGCTTACGTAGCAATCCTGTAGCTCCCATCGTTGTTGAGGATGCTCCTGCTCACTATGAATATCAAGATGAACCGGATCTGACAAAGATTCCAGTACCAACTCATGCTTTAAAAGATGGCGGACCCTATTTCTCTAATTGCATCGTTATTGCCAAGGATCCAGATACAGGCGTACGCAATACTTCTATCCATCGTATGATGGTTACTGGCAAAAATCGTTTAGGTCTTTTGTTGGACGTTGGCAGACATTTGCGCGATTATTATGAAAGAGCAGAAGCAAAAGGTGAAGCTTTAGAAATTACCATCAATAATGGTGTACATCCTGCTTATTATGTGGCTGCCATTACCCCTAGCGCAGCTTGCCCCATCGATATGGACGAATTGGCAGTTGCATCCTATCTTTTGGGCGAACCTGCTCGTTTGGCAAAGAGCCGTACTGTTGATGTAGAATGCATTGCTGATGCGCAAATGGTTATGGAAGCGGAGATTCTTCCTTATGTTCGTGAACCGGAAGGACCATTTGGTGAAGTTAGCGGTTATTATGCTAAACAAGAAGATCGTTGGGTAATTAATGTTAAAGCAATTTCTTTGGCCAAAGACCCCGTAATCCATATGCTCCATCCTGGTCGCGAAGTTTGGAATTCTGTAGGCTTGGGTGTAGAATCCAATCTTTATCAAACAATTTCTCGTCAAGTTCCTGGCTTGAAGAAGGTTTACATGACTCATGGTGGCAGTCACTATGGTTTGATTTTGCAAATGGATCCTCCGAAAAATGGCATGGCGAAAAATGCTATTTTGGCGGCCTTTGCTGCATTCCCGCCGCTGCAAATGCTTCGCGTTGTCAACAGCGATGTTAATATTTATGATGCAGAGGATGTAGAACGTGCCATGGTAACTCGTTGTGATCCTGCTAAGGACGTCATTATCATCCAAAACGCATTCTGTCACGAATTGAATCCGACAGTAGTGGATAATATCGGCGCTAAGATCGGTTTTGACTGCACTTATCCTGTACCGAAACCTGAACGCTATGACAAGATTTCCTACCAAGAAGTTGATTTGGCTAATTACGAAATCGAATAAAAAAGTTATGCTTTAAAATGAAAATAAAAACAACCCTGGCTGAAAAGTCAGGGTTGCTGTATTTTTAGTCGATAACTATATGAGACCAACGGATTTCCTTGATGCGACCATTTTCGGTGATAATGCCAATATTTTCTACTGGGCGTTCACTACCATCTACAGCTTCATGTCTGTACCAATGGATTTCTGTTTGTCCAGTCCAATTATCAATGCCAGTGTACCAATTAATGGTTTGCATATCCTTATCAATGGCTTTTAAATCTTCGGTGGTTATGGTATCGCCAACTTGAAGTCCTGCAAATTTATAGCTAGAATCCTTAACGATTACACCTATAACATGGAATTGACCACCATCCATTTCACCATGGAATTCACTGTTGCCAACGCGCATAACATGTGATGCGTAATGAAATTTCTCTTCTTTTAAGGTCTCTATATTTCTGCCTACAGGAAGGTTGACTACAGTAGCAAATTTTTGAACATCATAAAGCAGGGAGCTTTGAATAGCAGCTCTAAAGCGTTCTCTTCTTAAGGCTGCGTTTTGCCCGGGGTCAAGATATTTGCTAACCACATAACCACGATCACCAGTAGCTGTAATGCCTTCCATCCAGGTGTATTGGTTGCCAGGGATGACCTTGTTAACATAGAATATATCGCCTTTTTGTAACATAGTGATAACATCACAATTGGTATTTGGTTGGCTTCTAAGATTTACGTCTTCACCAATGCAAATAGTTGTGAAAGGCCAAGCAGAGTTAATGTCTGTTCTTTCTAAAGCTTGGGTTACTGCACCTGGGTAAATTTCTGCTGAAGCCGTAGCGCAAAGGCAGCAAGCTAGAATTGCGGGAGCGATAAGCTTAGTTAAAGATTTAAATTTATTCATGTTCAGTCCCTCCAATTTAATGCTATTAGTTGAATTTTAACATAATTTTTTAACATTTAAAAGAAAAATGTTAAAATTACACGGTTCTACGAGTTTAGAATATTTTAATATTTCTTAATAATTATCCTCTAAATTTTTAGAAATAAAAATATGAAAATTTTTATTAAAACTACTTGCGTTTTTGAAATTTCGTGGTAAAATATCATCGGCAAGAAACAAAACTTGTCGGATGTCCTTTGTTCAGGGACATCAGCAACGCGACTCCTAGAGCGCGTATGTTAAGGAGGAAAATTTAATATGGATGAACAAAACGGCGTATTGGCGCAAATTGGCAAGGTAAGCGGATTCTTATCCAAGCACATTGCAGAGCTGATTATCATTACCTCTGTAATTGCCTTCTACTCTCCCAAGGAATTCCTTTGGATTCCACCTTACACCGCAACACTGCTAGGTACGGCAATGTTTGGTATGGGCCTGACTATTAAACGTGAGGACTTCCAAATCGTATTCTCCCGACCGAAAGAAGTGTTCTCTGGTTGTGTAATGCAGTACACTATCATGCCCCTTGTCGCTTACTTACTGGCTGTTATCATGAATCTGGACAAAGACATTGCCCTGGGTGTTATCCTGGTTGGTTGCTGTCCTGGTGGTACTTCTAGTAACGTTATCGCTTATATCGCTAAAGGCGATGTACCCCTGTCCGTTGGTATGACTATTGCTTCCACTCTTGTAGCTCCTATTGCAACTCCTTTCCTGGTGTATATGCTTGCTGGTGCTTGGGTTGAAGTAAGCTTCATGGCTATGGTAATGTCCGTTGTTAAGGTTGTGCTTGTTCCTGTATTAGCAGGTATCGCTCTTAACAGCATGTTCCCGAAGGTTGTGAACAAATTAGTCAGCATTATGCCTGCAATCTCCGTAATCGCAATCGTTTTGATTGTTGACGGTATCGTAGCAGCTAATGCAGCAAAAATCATGGGCTGTGCTCTTGTAGTAATCGCTGCAGTTATTCTGCATAACGGTTTGGGTATTGCAATTGGTCAACTCATGGCTAAGTTTATGGGTGTTTCCTATGATAAGCAAACTTCCATCGCTATTGAGGTTGGTACTCAAAACTCTGGCTTAGGTTTGGTTTTGGCAACTGCAAACTTTGCAGCAAACCCATTGGCAACCTTACCTGGTGCGATCTTCAGTGTATGGAACCTTATTGCTGGTTCTCTCTATGCAAGCTTGAGAATTGCTGGTCGCAAAGAAGAAAATTAAAAATTTAGTGTTAGCTTGGATCTAAAATGACCGAGACGAAATGCACAGTGAAGCTTATAAC
>JAKSOJ010000124.1 GCA_024405645.1 Phascolarctobacterium sp.
AAAAAATATAAACTTTGAGGCACAACATGAAAAATAAATTACAAACTCTCACACATTGCCTTCTAGCAATGATTCTTGTAATCTTAACATGTCTAACCTGTTTTGCTGCTGAAAAGCAGGATGCAACTAGAACAGTAAAGGTAGGATTCTTTCATTTTCCAGGCTTTCACGATATTGCTAATGATGGAACTAAATCTGGGTATGGTTATGACTTTTTGCGCTTAATTGCGCCCTATGGTAACTTTAAATACGAGTACATTGGTTATAACAAGTCCTGGAATGAAATGATAAATATGCTTGAAAAAGGAGAAATAGACGTCCTCACAAGTGCTCATAAATCTCCAGAAAGAGAAGCTAAATTCCTTTTCAGTAATCGTAGTATAGGCAGAAGTATGACCATTCTTGCTACGGATACCGATAATTTTACTATGATACCAGGCCTTCGTAGTACCTATAGGGACCTTACTGTAGGCTTGATTCGTGGCAGCACTCGCAATTTTGCCTGGGCGGAATATGCTCGTACAAATAATATTCCTTATACAGCAGAATACTATAATACAATTGATGATTTAAACAAATCACTCCGCACAGGAAGAATAAACGCTGTATTAACAAGCGACATAAGCAGGATAGATAATAATACAACGATTCTAGAACGCTTTAATCCTTCATCTTATTTTGTAATGACTCGTAAGGATGATAAAGAGCTCATGGATAAGCTGAATAACGCCATTGAACGTTTGGACGTTGTAGATCCAGAATGGCGTGGTGCGCTTTATCATCGTAATTATATATTAACTGCTTCTGATACCTTAAATCTGACTGAAGAAGAAAAATACTTTGTTCAGTCCTTTAATGCTAATGGGAAAAAGCTTAAGATTACTTTAAACCCTGACCGTTCTCCATATTCTTATGTAGATAAAAATGGTAATCCTCAAGGTATTTTCTATGACCTTCTTAAGCTTTACGAAAAGAAGCTAGGCTTTAACTTTGAAATTATTACGGCAAAATCTACAACCGAATACGGAAAGCTCATGAGTGATGGCATTGTTGATGTTGTGTTTGACTGTCCTGCAACTCCGTATGAGGCAGAAACTCGCGGCTACAATGTTACAAATCCTTACTATTCCGGAAGCTTTGCAGAAATATATCGCAAAGGTAATACAGAGCGTAAAAGTGTTGCTATTAAGTCTGGCGCTCGTACACTTAACTCACTTTATGCTGCACTTTATGGTAATAAGATTATCAAAGAATACCCAAGTGTTGAAGCTAGTATTGAAGCGGTAGCTAATGGAGAAGCAGATTGTTGCTACATGTACATTTACACAGCGGCAAACTTTGTAGCACGAGATCCTAAGGGACTACTCAGCTATGGACCTGTTAGTGGTAACTTTACCAATTTCCGCGTAGCTGTAAAACAAGATTTAGATCCTATTGTTTATTCTATCTTTAGTAAATTCGCATCCTCTGTTACGGATAACCAGATGAGCGTATTAATTGCTAACCATAGAACTGAGGAACCACACAATCTCACCACCTTCGTATATCACAATCCTCTTACTATCGCAACTATTATTACAGCTATCATCGCGACCATAGCAGGTATTTTAAGCTATCAAGAACGTAGAAAACGTAGAGAAGCTGAAAACCATTCTGCTATTATTCGTCAAGAAAGAGCTAGCTTCCGTGATGCACTTTTAAAGAATGCAGACTTTAACTATACAATTGACGTTACGGACAATCTTATTGAGAATGACATAATTTCTAAACATAACCATAGTGTTTTACAAATGCTGGGCATGAGTGTTCCCTGTTCCTATGATGATATGTGGGAAAGGGGCAAAGAGAAGCTGGGAATCAGTTTCCTAGACGATTATAAGAACGATGTTTCTACTGCTGCTAGTATCCAAGCTATTTTTGATAGTGGCTTAACTTCAGACGTTTTCAGGTATTATGCAAGCGCTTTGGATAGGTATTATGAAGTGCAAATGCTGCTTGCTAAGAATGAAACTAGCAACCATCTAATTGCTACTGTTATCGTAACTGATATTACTGATAACGTAAAAGAGGATATTCTTCAAAGACAGCTCTTAAAGGATTCCATTGCGGCTATGAATAAGGCTAATGCAGCGAAGACGGACTTCATGAGCCAAATGTCCCATGATATTCGTACTCCAATGAATGCTATTCTTGGTATGACTGCTATTGCTAAAACTCATATCGATGATAAGGAAAGAACCTTGGATTGTCTTGGCAAAATAGAGAATTCTTCTAAGCATTTGCTTGGCCTAATCAACGAAGTGTTGGATATGAACAAAATCGAAGCAGGTAAGGTTACTTTGATTGAAGAAAACTTTGACCTGATGGAATTGATTGACAATCTCTTGGTTATGTCCAACGTTCTTATTAGAGAAAAAGAGCATTATCTTACTGTAGATATCAAAAACCTTAAACACAAAAAGGTTATTGGCGACCCTGCTAGAATCCAACAGATATTTATGAATATCATGGGTAATGCTATCAAATATACCGAGAATAGGGGACATATTCAATTCATCCTATCCGAAAAGCCTACCAATATTAGTGACTATGCCGAATATGAAATGGTATTCAAGGATAACGGTATTGGCATGAGCAAGGAGTTTATGGAAAAGATTTTTGAGCCCTTTACACGTGCAGAAGATAGTAGAACCTCTAAGATAGTTGGTACCGGTCTGGGAATGAGTATCACCAAGAACATTGTTAATATGATGGATGGTACTATTGAAGTTGAATCTGAGATTAACAAGGGTTCCAAGTTTACCGTTACCATCAAACTGAAATTGCCGTCCGAACAAACAGATGGTACTCAAACCGATGCTATGGCTGACAACAATCTCGAGGACATAGATTTAACTGGTAAACGAGCATTGGTTGTTGAAGATAATGAAATCAATGCTGAGATTATTGGTGAGCTGCTTTCTATGTGGAACATGGAAGTTGAGTATGCGGTTAATGGTAAAGAGGCTGTTGATAAGGTTATGCAGGTTCCGGAAAAATACTATGATATTATCTTTATGGACGTGCAAATGCCGATTATGAATGGCCATGAGGCTACAAGAGCTATTCGTTCTTTGCAAGGCGATTATTACAAGAAAGTTCCTATTCTTGCTATGACTGCAAATGCATTTAGTGAGGATGTAATCGCTTCTCGAAATGCTGGTATGAACGAGCATATTTCTAAGCCTTTGGACTTAAATAAGCTGCTAGTGGCGCTTAATAAGTTTTTGAAATAGTAAAAAGCAATAAAAATAAGCTGCAAGGCTTAAAACCTTGCAGCTTTTTATATTTGTTATAGTAGCTTATTTGTTCTTTTCAATCATTTGATCTTTAGTAAGAACGCCAGAGTAGCATTGGATTCTAAAATCTTTGTTAGAAATAAGCTTATCGCCTTGTTGAATACCAGCAATAGTATATTCGCCTCTAGCAACTTTTTCCTTACCATTGAAAGCAATACGAGAAATGCCTTCATTTTGAGCACGCAGTTCGCTACCGGATTGCATAAAGCGTTCTACAACACGACGGTTGGTGAGGAATGCTCTAGACAAGCCTTGTTTCCAGAAATTAAGGCCAGATTTATTAGCCATATCTCTAGTAACATCAATTCTCTTATTATTGAACATAGAATTCAGAGTAGAGCCGGTAATGGTGAAATCACCGATTTTTGCTTCGCCATAGAAGGTTTCGTTCTTCCAAGGATTTCTATCGGTCTTAGTATTGTTATCCTTCCAAACGTACTCAGTAGTGGTAGTCTTTTTAGTTTCGGTGGTTTGGTTGGCATTTTTGTCAGTAGTTTTAGAATTGGTAGTAGTAGTGGTAGTAGTTTTCTTTTGAGCGGTTAAAACTTGAACCTCACGAGTTACGCAAGGGGAGTCAAATCTAAGATTCAAATCAGGATCTTGCGCGCCTTTGGACAATTTTGCAACGCCGTGAATGATAACCAATTGGCCTTCATTAGCCTTGTCGATAACAGGTTTTTCTAAATAAATAGCGTCTTTTAAAGCATTAGCAGCTTTTTCGTTGGAGCAGCCGCTCATAAAAGACATGCACATTAATGCGCCTAAACCAATGTACAATAATTTTTTCATAACATTTCCTCCTCAAGAAGATATTTATTATATTTTATCATTAAATTCTGAACTTTTGTACTGGGGGGTAACAGTTTTTTTAAGTGTAATCTTTTTTGCTTAAATCCACAAGATATAGTATAATAAAATGGAATATTTGTAGAATTAACTATATCTATAGATGCTTATATTTAGGAGGAGAAAAATATGCGTAAAATTGCTATTATTGGTGGTTCCGGTGTCTATAATCCTGAAGCACTTCAAGGCTTTGAAAAGAAGATCATTGATACTCCCTATGGTCAAGCTCTTGTTAATGTTGGCATGCTTTGTGGGAATCAAGTCGCTTTCATTACTCGTCATGGCGTAGGTCATAGCGTTCCCCCTCACAAAATCAACTATCGTGCCAATATGTGGGCTTTAAAATCCCTAGGTACTGAAGAAATTCTTGCTACTACTGCAGTAGGTAGCTTGAATCCTGAAATGACTGCAGGTCATTTTGTAGTATGCTCCGATCTTTTGGACTTTACCAAAGGTCGTATTAACACCTTCTTTGACGGCGAAAGACTTCCTGTAGGCCATGCAGATTTTACTCATCCTTACTGCGAAAAGGT
>JAKSOJ010000125.1 GCA_024405645.1 Phascolarctobacterium sp.
TGCTTTTTAAGAGAATACCTGCGATGATGCTACCGCCAATGGTACTTACCAAAAACGGAGGCACAAAGAACCAGGCTGCAGCTTTAGAACCAAGCAGGGTTGTTGCAATTACCCATGCTGCCAAACCGCCCAATATGCCAGTTCCGAAAACTTCGCCAAACATAGCAGAGGGAATGTTTTTAAAATGCGCATATAGGAGCCCTGCTAAGAGTGCACCAATCATACTTCCTGGAAAGGCAAGAAGGCTACCAGTGCCAAACATATTGCGCAAACAGGAAATAATAAAAGCTATTGCTAGAGCATAATCGGGACCAAGCATAACCGCACCTATTACGTTGATCGCATGCTGTACTGGAAAGCAACGACTAACACCTACTGGGATATAAACAAGATGAGCACTTAATGTACCTATAGCAATTAAAAGTGCCGCGGTAGTTAGTTTTCTGATTTGCATATTTAGCATCCTTTCTATTTGTATATGAATAAAAACTACACTAAATTCTATTACCATTATATTATACATCATCATGCTATGATATAATAGTGAAAAAGCAAATTTTAAAAATCTTCTCAATTGAAGATATTTTCTTTCCTATTAAAGTATAGACTATTAATGAAAGAGGAGACATCATGAGCTTATTAGAAGGCGTAAAGGTAATAGATTTTTCCAAGTGGCTTCCTGGACAGTACTGTGGCATGATTTTAGGAGATTATGGCGCAGACATTACTAAAATAGAAGATTTAAGTGGTGATGCAACTAGAAGATTTTTCCCTGAAAAACAAGAGGGTATGAGCTTTTGGCACCTTATGGTAAATCGCAATAAAAAAGGTGTGGCTCTGGATATTAAAAAACCTGGTGGAAGGGAAATTCTTCTGAAGCTTTTAAGCGATGCAGATGTTTTCTTGGAAGGCTTTAGACCTGGATATTTGGCACGTTATGGTTTGGATTACGAGACATTACACGCCATCAACCCTAGACTGGTTTATTGTTCAATTACAGGTTTCGGTCAAAATTGTCATAAACCTGCTCATGATATGAATGTAGTAGGCTTGGCTGGCATGACTTCATTGGATGATGTTGGCAGCGCTTGTACTGGCGAAGTGCAGGTTAGTGCAGTAGGCAGTGGTGTAAATGCAGTGGCTGCTATAAGTATGGCCTTGTTTGCAAGAGAAAGAACTGGTAAAGGTCAACATTTGGATGTAAACCTTTACGCTACTGCCATGTCCATGCAGGTTACAGCTGCAGCTTCTGTTTGGGGATGTAAGGAAACTGGCGATAAGCCATTTGGACGAGTTGCTCACTACTATAATATATATAAGACTAAAGATGGAAGGTTTATGACCGTTGGTACAATAGAACCTAAGTTTTGGCAAAGGTTCTGTGATTTGATTGGATGTCCAGATTTAGAGAAACGTCAATACGATTTTGCTCACAAAGAGGAAATTACTGCAAGAGTTTCTGCTAAGATGTTAGAAAAAACACAGGCTGAATGGCTCGAAATCATTGGTAAGGCGGAATTTTGTGTTACCCCCGTGTGCACTCTTGATGAGGCACTGGCAAGTGAACTGACTGCGCAAGAAGAAATGATTTTTGAAGCAGATAGCGATTTGGGTAAAATTAAGTACGTAGGTGCACCCGTTAAATTTTCCGACGAAGAAGTAAACTTACGCTTTAGAGCTCCTAAACTTGGAGAACATACAGAAGAAATTTTGCACAGTCTTGGCTATAGTAATGAAAAAATAAACGAACTTCGAACTGAAGGCAGTATCTAAGAGGGTGTTAACATGAAAAAAAGTTTTGGTAAATTATTTGTTGGTGCAGCTCTTGCCGCAGGCTTGTCTTTAGGTTTTGCTCCTAGTGCAGATGCAGGACTAATTAGTTTACAACAAGAAATTGAAATGGGTCGTGAGACCGGCCAAAAATATGAAGCACAATATGGTTTGCTGCAGGATAGCTATCAACAGGAAAGAGTTAATCGAATTGGACAAAGATTAGCGGCGGTTTGTGGTCGTAATGAAATAACTTATTCGTTCAAGGTTTTGAACTGCGATGAAATAAATGCGTTTGCATGTCCCGGTGGCTTTATATATGTATATAGCGGACTTTTAGATTTCATGCCAACTGATACCGAACTTGCAGGCGTACTTGGTCATGAAGTTGGTCACGTAGCTAAGAAGCATACTGTTCATCAAATTGAAAAGGCTTTGGGTGCGAATATTCTTTTGGCTGCAATTTCTTTAGGTACAGGAAGCTCTGCCATTGGTAACCTAGGCGGTTTGGCTACACAAGCTCTTATGAGTGGATTTAGCCGCACGGATGAACGTGGTGCGGACAAAGAAGGCGTTAACAATACCATCAAAGCAGGGTTCAACCCTTATGCAATGCTCATTACCACTAGTAAGTTGGAAGATCTGGCTGCTAAAAACGGTGGTGGCAAAGGTGGTATTTGGAGTGATCACCCTGATCCGGACGAAAGATATAAGAGAGTAAGCCAACAGCTGCAAAAATTAGATATTCACCCTGACATTAAAGTTATCGACGAAAATCATGCGCAAGTTTATGAAGGCGATTGGACTTTCAATATCGACCATAGCATTGGAGCGACCAAAGCTAAATATCGCGCTTTTGAATTAGCTGGCGGTTTATATCAAGTTCGCCAACGTGGTCATATTAATCCGAATTATTTCGTTGTTTATGATAATGGTAGTTTTGCGGATATCTATTATGACGATATTCAGGTCCTCAGATTATATAAACAAGATGCAGTTGGCTTTGGTAGTGCAGGTTCCTACGCAAAAGCATGTGCGGATATGCTGAGAGATTGGGGTAACAAGGTTAACAGTGGTACTCTTGTAGCTAAAAAGAAGAAAAAATAGGTTTTAGCAGCAGTTAACTTATATAAATATTAATCTTTAAAAATAAAATTAAACTACAAGAAATATATAGTCAAAAAATATCCTCGTAAATTTCTTAAAATTGGCTTAAAAATAAGGCATTTTAGGAAAAAATTACGAGGATTTTTGTTGTTTTGTATATTGTGGACGGAATATTAGGATATTGTTATCTAAATAAGAAAAATTTATTGAAGACAAAATCTGATTTATAATTAAAAATTAACACATAAATTGATTTTTGGGCTTGCAAAAATTTTTTTATTGGTGTAAAATCTTATCAATAATTAATACTATTAAGTAAAAAAGTTCACAAATAATTCAATGGTTTTGTATTGAAATTTACGAAAAGTGCTTGCAACCCATGTTTTTGTGGTGTAAGATATAAAGGTACGTTTAATCTGGATTGAATATTTACAACTTAAATTTGTTTATTCATCTTCCGCTATTTAATTTAAGTTGTAAATATTGGACTATATAAAGATATATTAAATTTTAATAAATTTTTGTATGGGTCTTTCAATCTAGGTTTTTTGAACGAGAAATCGTTCATGCAATTATTTTATTCTAATTTTTTTATTTTGAAAGGATGGGAATCCAATGGAAGAAGTAAAAGCCATTATGAACTCACCTATGTTGTGGGTAATGTCCGCAGTAATGATTGCTGTAGTAGTTGCAGAAACCGTTACTCTGTTCAAACAATCTTGGGACACCGCTCTTGAAATCGGCGTACCCAAAGAAGAACTCTCTACTGCTGTTAAATCCGCTATGTACACTGCAGTAGGTCCTTCTCTCTCTCCTGTAATCGTATTAATCGCACTCATGGCAATCGTAGGTGCTCCTACTGCTTGGATGCGTATGAACGACATCGGCGCAGCTCGTACCGAAATCGCTATGGCTGGTATCGCTGCTGGTGTTGCTGGTTCTTCTCTTGAAGTTGGTAAACTGACCATGATGGGCTTCGTTTTCGTTCTCTGGGGCGCTGCTCTTAACAACATGGGCTGGATGGTTGTAGGCGGCTTCGGTGCTCCTATTCTGGGCAAAGCTACTGACTACCTCGATGCTAACTTCGACAAAACCTGGATCAAAATGTTCAATGCTGCTGCATCCTTTGGTCTGTTTGGTACCTTGCTCGTAAACAACATCGTTGCTAAAAACGCAATTAAACCTGCTAATGCTTTCTGCGGCGTTGTATCCTTCTGCTGCATGTCCGCAATTTCCAAAATCTTCGCTAAAAACAAAACTCTGCAAGAATTTGGTCTTGGCATTTCCATGTTGATTGGTATGTTCGCAACTGCAATTATCTTTTAATTGAGTTTTATGTGAGGTGAAAACAATGAATCAAGAACAAAGCATGCAAGCTTTTAAAGGAAGAATCACCAAATTAGGTCTGTTCTTCACTACCTTAGCTATCGTAGCTAACTTCGTTCCCGCTGTTTATGTATCTACCGTAACTGGTATTTTCCCGTCTGTTGGTGAAATCATCGCAATTTGGGTTGCAGCTGCTGCAGCATTCGGTGCTGGCTGGGTTGTACAACCTGTTGCTTATTTCCCGATGATCGGTCTTGCTGGTACCTTCCTCGTATGGGTTGTAGGTTCCGTAGGTGACCTTCGTCTTCCTTGCGCAGTTATGGCTCAAAAAGTTACCAATTCTGAACAAGGCACTCCTAAAGCTGAACTTATCGGCACCATCGCTATTTGCGCATCCGTAGTAGTTTCCATGGCTATGATTACCTTCTTCACCGTTGCAGGTAATGCAGTTATGCCTTACTGCCCGAAGATTGTTCTTAAAGCTCTGGGCTTCGTACTCCCTGGCGTTATCGG
>JAKSOJ010000126.1 GCA_024405645.1 Phascolarctobacterium sp.
GTATGTTGAAATTCTTTTACATCACTCATAATATTTAACCTCTAAAGTTACTCAATGCTTTTTAGGAGCGTATTTTTTACGCCCATCCTTCCATCTATCATGCGCCCAGAACCACATCTCTGGACTTGCAATAATCTCATGTTCAAGCACGGTCACTAATTTTCTTGTTACTTCGTAAAAATCTTGCTCTTTATCCTTTGTCTTAGGAGTATAAAGAGGAGGATAGATTTTTGCTGTACATGTTCCATCATCGTTATTATGCATAAAAATTGGTAAAATTGGAGATCCATAAATACGACTTAAAGCCGCTGCTCCTAAAGGAATAATTGACTCTTTGCCAAAAATATCAATTTTTACACCATCATCATTAGTATCTTGGTCGTAAAGTACACCTAAAAGATTCTTTTCTTTAAGCATGCGACTGATAGCGAGAATTCCATGTTCGCCTCTATTATAGGTCACTTTTTGACCGACCATTTGGCGATATTCATTAATCAACTTATCCATTGCTCCATTATTTTGTTTACGAGTTATGGATAACATTGGATATCCCAAAAGTGCTACAGTAGCTCCAAGAAGTTCCCAATTTCCAAAGTGTCCAGTACACATGATTACGCCTTTATTTAGGCTATATGCTTCAGATAAATATTCTAATCCTTCAACTTTAACATGTTCATGTAAGTTATCCTTATTAAGCAAAGGAAATCTTAGAACCTCTACCGCCATACGTCCAAATCTTTTCAGACTGTCTTGGTAAATCTGCTTAGCTCTTGCTTCATTTACACCCAAACATGCCTGGATATTGTCAATGCCCATCTTTTCACGCCAAGCAGGAGAAACCATAATAGCAACAGAACCAATGAAATTACCAAAAGAATCGCCAAAACTTTTAGGAAGGACGCACAATAACTTACTAATAAATTTAATCAGATAATAGCCAATCACTAGTGGCCCACTTCCTATTCTTTAATTTTCTCTTGTAACTCAGCCAATTGTTTTTCTAATTGCTTAACTTTTTTAAACATATCGCTTGCTTTACGCAAGGTTGCTTCTTGTTTTAACCAATCTCTATAAGTTGTTGCAGGGAAACCAGCCATCTGAGAGTTGGAAGGCACATCATTAATTACGCCGGCACGTCCTGCCATCAAACAATTATCACCAATTTTTATATGTCCTACAGTGCCAGCCTGTCCAGCAAAGGTACAATTGTTACCAATAGTTACAGAACCAGAAATTCCTGCATGTGCACAGAAAAGACAATTCTCACCAACAACATCATTGTGTCCCAAATGAACAAGGTTATCCAATTTAGTACCCTTGCCAACAATCGTGCTATCAACAGTTGCTCTATCAATGGTACTATTGCAACCAACCTCAACATCATCTTCTAAAATAACATTACCAGTTTGGGGCACCTTAGAATGTTTACCATTTTGAGTAACATACCCAAAACCATCTCCACCAACAACACAACCAGATTGTAAAATAACGCGATTTCCAAGAACACAGTCTTCACGAACAGTTACATTAGGATGAATAACGCAATTTTCTCCCATTTTTACACGTTTACCAATGTAAGTATGAGGATAAATTACACAACCATCTCCAATTTCAGCACCTGCCTCAATGAAAGCAAAAGCTTGAATTGCAACGTTCTTGCCAATTTTAGCCAAAGGAGAAACAAACGCATATTGGCTAATAACTCTTTCAACTTCTTCTTGTGCGCGGAACAATTCCAAAAGAGCAACGAAAGCTGCTCGCGGATTTTCAACACGAATAACAGGGCGATCAGTAAGACCAGCATCATTTGGACTTAAAACCATCACCCCTGCTCTAGATTTATGGCAATGTTCAACATAGGGAGGAACAGCAAAAGAAATGTCCTGCGGACCTGCTTCTACCAATCCATTGACACCAGTAATTTTCAATTCTGGATTATCATTTTCAAAAGTGCCATGTAAGAATTCTGCCAATTCTTGAACGCTTTTTTCCATTATTTCCTCCTAAAATGAGTCTATAAGAATTTAAGACTATATTATTTCATTTTAGCGATTACATCAGCGGTAACATCTTTACCACCTTGGGGAACAGCTTGTTTAGCCAAAATGGCACCGAGATTTTTCTCCTTTGCGACTTGGTTCAAAGCAGTATCCAAGCTAGATTTCATTTTGTTTTGAGCTTCACTCTTAACAAGATTTGCCTTAGCTTCGAAATCACCCATGAGTTTCTTTGCTTCATCTTCAGATTTTGCAGCTTTAAGAGCAGTTTCTGCTTCAGCTTGCATCTCTTTCAATTTTTTAATGGTATCTTCCCTAGTAGTTTTAATGGACACAGCTTCTGATTCAACCTTTTGCATGTCAACAACGCCAAATTCTGCATTACGACCACTGCAACCAAAAGTAAGCATGCTTGCAGCTATCATCAATCCAGCAATAATCTTTTTCATAATTTGTACCTCACTTGTTCTTTTGTGTATTTTTCAGGTCGCTAATAATATCATTCGTAATATCAGCAGCCTTTACATTCGCTTTAAATTGATTAAACACAACACTATAACCACGTTGCTTAGCAAGATTAACAGCAGATTTTTCAATATCAGAAGAAATTTCTTTACGTCGCTTATTATTTTTCACCTGCTGCTTGTCTATCTCTTTATCCATAATGGCAAGAGCCTGCTTTAAACTATTAGGAGCATTTTCTAGAAGTTTAGCATCCTTTTCTTGAGTATTTGCCATTTGCAACATAGCTTCCTGCTCAAATTTATCCTGAGACTCTTTTAATCTTAACTTTACGGATTCTACGTACGGGGCAGCCTTCTGTGCGACAATTACTTGTTTTTCTTCTGCAAGTTGAGCCAAACGAGCATCACGTGTTGCTTTAACCTCTGAGATTTTCTTTTCAATATCAGCCTTTTTCTCAGGAGTCATACGAACATTCTGCAAGGCTAATTCAAGGTTAAAAATCTCTAGTTTATAATCTTTTTCAATGCTATTTCTTCGTTCTGAAAGAATTGCATCTGCTTCTCTTTCAAAAATCTTAATCTGTTTCTGTAACTTTTCGTTTTCATAAGTTCGTAGCGCTATCATCTTAGTATTTATATCTGCAAGGTGATAGTTTTGTTCGCTAACCTTTTTTAGCATTTGCAGTTTGCTTATGCTAGTCATTTGCGTTCTAGCGAGATTTTCCTGGTCTTCTCTACGTTGAAGTAAATCTTTAAGAATTTTCTCGCCAGTTTCGAGCTTATGATGCATGGGATGAGCATTAACAGCCTTTTCCCAATTTACAACTGCTAAATCAGTCTTTTTAGAGTTTTGATTATTGCAGCCGGACACCAAAAGAGCGAGGGCTAAATATAAACCAAATTTTACAAATCCCTTACTCATAGGCGCTCCCTTCTAAACAGTAAATGAGGTCCATGTTGCAGGACCTCAAAAATGCAAATTATTTTTTAGCAGTTTGCAAAGATTTTGCAACTTCATCAGTGATATCTACACCACCATAAACAACGGTGCTCTTTTCAACAACTACGGACAAACCTTTCTTGTCAGCTACTTTTTTAATAGCATCCTCGATGCCTTTCATCAAGGGGTCCATTAATTCTTTTTCCTTGTTAGCAAGACGCTCTTGTAATTGTTGATAATATTGTTGCTTTTCTTGGTCATTCATGCTGGCAGATTTTGTTTCAAAGTCTTTTTGAGCATTTTTGACTTCCTCTTGCATCGCAGTACGAACTTTTGCTAACTCTGGACTTTGAGTAACTACCATTTGGAAGTTAACTACACCAATTGCAGATTCAGAAGCAGCTGCACTTGCCATTTTGCTGAAACCACTTTGGGTAACAGAAAGAGCGAAGCAGCCAAGCACAAAAATTGCAGCAATAAAGAGAGATACAAGTTTTACATTCTTAGGATTGCGCAAATGTTGCATCATAATAAAATTACCTACCTTTTATAAAATATATAAAAATTGACAAACAATTATTTAGAATATTATATCATTATAGAGGCTAGCTTTCAATTAAAAAATAAATCAATAAAAGCATTACCTTATATTAAACAATCACAAATTTCCTATAACTCTAAAATAGCTTTCATGCTCGGCATGAACATATTCAGCGCTTAAGAATTCGTGAATACGGTATCTTACGCCAAATTCATTACGATCTCGTCCCGAAAAATGTTCTGCTCGAAGCTGCCATTTCGGACTAATTACATATTCAAAACGATAGTCATTTTCACCAAAAGGCATACGTCTACCATAGGTCCATCTTGTTTTTCCTACATCACGAGTATATCCCAATGTAAAATTCCATTTCATGTCGTCTGTAACTAGTTCGGCCTCTCCAAACATCTCATCACGAGAAGAAATATATTTACCTATATGGGCTTTACCTGAAATATTTTCATCCTTGCGACCCAAATCAGCGTATCCCTCGAACCAAATCTTATAGCGTGGCGATTTTAACATAACATTCACTACTAAATTAGCTCCTGGAATAATTTCTATTTGAGGATGTAAATTGTAATTCTTACAAGCCCATTCATTGCTAAACTCTTGTTCAAATCCCTTGATAATTTCCGCTTTGTGATGCTGAATATACTCTATAGGTAATCCTCGTAACTCATCAAACTTCTTTGCGTACTTATTCTTAATATCAAAAAGAAGAATATTAGG
>JAKSOJ010000127.1 GCA_024405645.1 Phascolarctobacterium sp.
TTCTGCAAGAGTTTGCCGGAGAATTAGAACAATTCTTTGCTAATGACTTGTTAGAGTTTGATAAGGAAACTAACTATCTCAAGCTCACTGAGTCTGGTATGGCAGTGGGTAATAATGTGTTTGAAGCGTTCATAAGATAAATAAAATGCGAATTATAAATTATGAAGGGTTGGTTTAGGCCAACCTTTTTCTTTTAAAATCAAAAGTCAAAAAGTTAAAAATTATTTCCAAAAGTTGTTGACAAGGTAGTAGGGTAGTGCTATTATATATCCAGGATGTTAGCAGTCACGTCGATTGAGTGCTAACAATCCTAATGAGGTGGAAAAAATGTTAAATGATCGAAAGAAAAAAATCCTTCGATTAATCGTCGAAGACTATATTTCCACTGCAGAGCCTGTTGGTTCACGAAACCTTGCTCGTAAGTATGATTTGGGACTCAGCCCGGCAACCATTCGTAACGAGATGAGCGATTTGGAGCTTTTGGGTTACTTGGAGCAACCACATACATCGGCTGGTCGCGTACCTAGCCCTCAAGCCTATCGTTTTTACGTTGACTCTTTAACAGAGCCTGACGCTCTTACAGATAACGATCGAGCTCTTATCAACGGCTGGTTCAACGAAAGACGTCGCAATATCGACGACATCTTCCAATCCACCGCCAAAATCCTTTCTCGCATGACGCAGAATGTTTCCATGGTTCTTGCAAACGAAGACCTGGGTACATGCTTTAAATATATGAAGTTCCTGCCTTTGGACGAAGCGCACTCCATCCTCTGCATCGTTACTGACGATGGCAATGTGGACAATTGCGTAGTAGAGATTCCTGTGGGCATGCGACCTGAAGAACTGGATTATATGGCTGGTAGGGTTAGCCGCCTTTTGGCTGGCAAGAACTTAGCCAATATCAGCGAAGATTTGCTGGAAGAGGTTCATACTGATGTAGCTCACGATAAGCTGCTCTTCGCATCCTTGATGCAAAGCATTCGTAAGCTCAGTCGTAAGCATAAAGAGCAAAAGGTTTTCATGGGTGGCACCAAACAACTTCTTAATCAACCGGAATTCCAAGATATGGAAAGAGTTAAAAATATCCTTGGAATATTGGAGGAAGAAAGAGTTGTAAGAGATCTGGTCAATGTTGGCGAGGATGATGGCCTTAAGGTTACCATCGGAACCGAAAATACATTTACTGGTATTCAGGACTGCAGTATGATTCAAGCGACCTACAGACTCAACGGACACATCGTTGGTACTATGGCAGTGCTTGGACCCACACGTATGGAATACGGTAAAGTAATCTCCGTAATGGATTACTTACATCACTATTTGAAAACAATCTTTGAGAATGATATCGATAAATAAAAGGAGGAATTATTTTGCAAGAGCAAGATAAGAACTTGAATCAAGAGACTGAACAAGTCGAAACTGAAGCGAGTGAAACTCAAGCAGGACAAGAAACTGCTGAAGAAACTAAAGCCGAAGAAGCTGCTGCAGAAGTTGTTGATGAACGCGACGAACAAATCGCTGAACTCAATAATCGTCTGGCAAGACTTCAAGCTGACTTCACCAACTTCCGTCGTCGTACCCAAAACGAAAAAGAACAACTTTCCACTTTTGTTACCGCAAATGTGGTAGAAAAATTTTTAAAGGTGCTGGATAACTTCGAAAGAGCACAAGCATCTTCCGCTAAAGCAGCTGATGTAGAATCCGTTTTGACTGGTATGGAAAAAATCCATCGCCAATTCCAAGATGTGCTCAGCTCTTTAAAGGTTGAAGAAATTCCTGCAGAAGGCGCTCAATTCGATCCGAATTTCCACGAAGCAGTAATGCGAGCACAAAATCCGGATGTCGAAGACAACACCATTGATATGGTCTTTGAAAAAGGCTATAAGCTTAATGACAAAGTCATTCGCACTAGTAAAGTTCGAGTTATCAGCAACGACTGAAACTCATCTATAAATCTCAAATTTAGAAAATTCATTGCAAAATTTAGGAGGAAATAATCATGTCTAAAGTAATTGGTATTGACCTTGGTACTACTAACTCTGTTGTAGCTGTTATGGAAGGCGGCGAACCTACCGTCATCGCAAATAAAGAAGGTAGCCGTACTACCCCGTCCGTTGTTGGCTTTGCAAAAAATGGTGAACAACTCGTTGGCCAACTGGCAAAACGCCAAGCAGTTTCCAACCCGGACCGCACCATCAGCTCCATTAAACGTCATATGGGCGAAGGCTCCTATCGCGTAACCGTTGATGACAAAAAATATTCCCCGGAAGAAATTTCCGCAAAAATTCTTCAAAAATTAAAAGCTGATGCAGAAGCTTATCTCGGCGAAACTGTAACTCAAGCAGTTATCACCGTTCCTGCATACTTCAACGATAGCCAACGTCAAGCAACTAAAGATGCTGGTAAGATTGCTGGCCTCGAAGTTCTCCGTATCGTAAACGAACCTACCGCAGCTTCCATGGCTTATGGTCTGGACAAAGACAATGAACAAACCATCATGGTATATGACCTTGGCGGCGGTACCTTCGACGTATCCATTCTGGAAATTGGCGATGGCGTATTCGAAGTAAAAGCAACCAATGGCGACACTCATCTGGGTGGTGATGACTTCGATAACAAGATTATCGATTGGTTAGTTACCGAATTCCAAAAAGCAGAAGGCATTGACCTGTCCAGCGACCGTATGGCTATGCAACGTCTTCGTGAAGCTGCTGAAAAAGCTAAAATCGAACTCTCTGGCATGATGACTGCAAACATCAACTTGCCCTTCATTACCGCAGGTGCTGACGGCCCGAAACACTTGGATATGGATCTGTCCCGTGCTAAATTCGAAGATATGACTGCTGAACTGGTACAACGTTCCATGGCTTGCGTTCGTCGTGCTATGCAAGATGCTGGCATGTCCGCTAGCGATATCGCTAAAGTTCTTCTGGTTGGTGGTTCTTCTCGTATTCCTGCAGTTCAAGAAGCTCTGAAGAAATTCATCGGCAAAGAACCGGACCGTGGCATTAACCCTGACGAATGCGTAGCAGTTGGCGCAGCTATCCAAGCAGGCGTACTTGCTGGCGAAGTTAAAGACGTTCTCCTTCTTGACGTAACTCCGCTGTCCCTCGGTATCGAAACCCTCGGTGGCGTATTTACCAAGATTATCGACCGCAACACCACTATTCCTACTTCCCGTAAACAAGTATTCTCCACTGCTACCGATAACCAACCTTCCGTTGATATCCATGTTCTCCAAGGCGAACGTGAAATGGCAGCAGATAACAAGACTCTTGGTCGCTTCGAACTTGGCGATATCCCTGCAGCTCCTCGTGGAGTACCTAAAATCGAAGTTGAATTCGACATCGATGCAAACGGTATCGTTAACGTAAAAGCTAAAGATCTTGGCACTGGCAAAGAACAAAAAATTACCATTACTTCTTCCGGTACTTTGAACAAAGACGACGTAGAACGTATGGTTAAAGAAGCAGAAGCAAATGCTGAAGCAGATAAAAAACGTAAAGAAGCAGTAGAAGTTAAGAACGAAGCTGACTCCATGTGCTATCAAGCTGAAAAGACCATGAAAGACATGGAAGGCAAAGGCAAGGACGACATGATTGCTAAAGTTAAAGCAGCTGTTGATACTCTGCGTGAATCCCTCAAAGGCGACGATCTTGAACTGATTAAAAAGAATAAAGAAGAACTGCAAAAACCCTTGTATGAATTAGCAGCTGAACTTTATAAAGAAACCGAAGGCCAACAACAAGCAGGTGCACAACCTGGTGCTGAAGGTCCTAAGGCTGACGATGATGTAGTTGACGCAGAAGTTGTTGACGACAAGAAATAATTTGTAGGAGAGCACTACTGTGAGTAAAAGAGATTACTATGAGGTTTTGGGCGTATCCAAGACAGCTACCCAGGATGAATTAAAAAAAGCATTCCGTAAGCTGGCACTTAAGTATCACCCTGACCGCAATAAAGATAATCCTGAAGCAGCCGACAAATTCAAGGAAGCTAACGAAGCTTATAGCGTACTGAGCGACGAGCAAAAACGCGCTCAGTACGACCAATTGGGCATGGACGCATACGAACAAATGTCCCAAGGCGGCGGTGGTGGACAAGATCCGTTTGGCGGTTTCGGAGGGTTCGGCGGAGCACAGGGCTTCGACATGGAAGATTTGTTTGGCACCTTCTTTGGTGGCGGTGCTGGCAGATCTAGAGCCAATAATGGTCCTCGTAAGGGCGCTGATCTCAGAACTGATATTGAAATCTCTTTTGAGGATGCTGCCTTCGGTGTTGAAAAGGAAATCAGCATCAATAAGGATGACACCTGTCCCCATTGCGGTGGCAATGGTGCAGAACCTGGTTCTAAGGTTGAAACCTGCCCAGAATGCCATGGTCAAGGTTCTATTCGTTTCACTCAAAATACCATGTTTGGTCAAATGATTAACGAAAGACCTTGTAATAAATGCCGTGGACAAGGCAAAATTATTAGCACTCCCTGTAAAGAATGTAAGGGCAAGGGCACCGTTCGCACTCATAAGAAACTTAAAATCAAAGTTCCTGCAGGTGTGG
>JAKSOJ010000128.1 GCA_024405645.1 Phascolarctobacterium sp.
AAGCAATCACGGCAGTAAACCGGACGATCGTTGGACGGACGGAAAGGAACCATGGTTTCTTTACCGCATTCAGCGCATACAGCCGGGAACATTTCGCGTTGCGGACGGTCGTTTTGAACGCCCATGCGTTGTTTACGAGCTTGACGGCAAGTCGGGCAACGGCGAGGTTCGTTGGTGAAGCCTTTAGATGCATAGAATTCTTGTTCGGAAGCGGAGAATACAAATTCGTTATTGCATTCAACACAAGTTAATTTTTTGTCTTCGTACATGTTTTACACACTCCTAATCTTATTATGTGCCTAAGGGACGTCATTTAGAGTTACTAGACTCTTGCTCTAAGACTAGGAAGAGGTATAGGAACTAGAAACGGATCACTGAGATACATCAATGCTATTATATTGTACACTAATTTAAATGTCAACTAAAATTATCTACTCTGAGTGGATATTTTATACTTCTTTCCTAATATTTCCAGAGCCATGTCTAATCAAGTCTCCCAAGAAATGGAAATCATTAACAGATTCAACAATATAGTTGCCATCCCAATCAGTTACAGTAGTAACAGAAACATTATTAATGCTAACCTTCCACATATTATTAATAGGAATGCCTAACAGCATGCAGATTTGCAAGCGAATATTTCCCCCATGGGAAACAATGGCAATATCCTTATCATGGCCAACTTCCTCTGCCAAAAACTTATAGGCTCTTTGAACGCGAAGCATAGCATCATTAAAGCTTTCTCCATTAGGAGGAGTCCAATCACCAGGGCAAATCAAAAATTTGTCAAACTCTTCTGGTTCCTTATCGTAAATTTCAGAATATAATTTACCTTCCCAATCACCAAAATTTATTTCTTTGAGATCATCTAACGCCTTATACCCCATCCCTTTAGCCATAGCTAAATGAGCTGCAGTAGTAGCTGCACGCAGGAGCGGACTAGTATAGATTACGTCAATATGCTTATCCTTCATGAACTCGCCCATCTTTTTAGCTTGGGCAATGCCAGTAGCATTCAGTTGTACATTCATTTGGCCTTGAAAGCGCTTGCCACTATTTGATGGAGTTTCCCCATGACGAATTAAATAAATCTTACCCATTCTTTTTTCCCTTTTTCTTCTCTTCTGCCATTGAAAATTCTTTCATTTCAACATGAACCCCAGCTTCTTGGAAGGTTTCCATCTCCTTATAAGCTTTGAGTCCAGCATCGAATACGGTAAATGCTAAACATGCTCCGCTGCCAATGCCATTGGGAATGGATAGCCTTAGGGGTGCAGCTAAATCCAAAGCCTTTAATGCCTCTTCATTACCAGTTTCTGCAGTAACTTCTGAGCCGAAAACATAATTCATAACAGCAGGACAAATTTCTTTCGCTTTGCTAGCGGCAGCCAAGGCTGTTTCCCCATCTACCATTACGCCAACCTTCATAGCAGCTGCTGCAAGAATTGCTCCTGCAAGAGATAGGATTAGATACTTGTTATCTTTGCTAGAAAAGCTAGCAATTCCTACTAAGCCTAAATCGTATTCTTGAATATATTCTTGCATGAGACTAACACCTTCGTCAATAGCATCCCACTCGCTATCTGAAGTAAGTACAATGCCAAAGGCTTTTGCATTAGCAAAATCTGCCAAAATGTTCAAAGGATCCTTGCCTTCGATAAGAGCAAAAACCTTCTCTGCATCATCCATAGTTGCAAAACTCAAGAGAGCTTTGTTGGGATAATTCAACTCTGCCTTATCGTATTTACCACAAATACCTGCGTAACGAGAAGTCATGGTTTCTAATTGAGCCAAAGAACCAACTGGCTTGATGAGAGCGTCAAAACGAGCCTGAGCCATTTTTTGTGCAATCTCATCCAATGGAGTTATTTTTTGAATAATCTCTTCTATATGCAAAGTAAAAACCTCATTTCAATTCATTATAATATATAAACTGCAGCCATCAGATAAATAACAAAGCCACATTCAGTTAAAAAGCCCCATGTGTCACCTGTCAAACCACCAAGCTGGTTGACAAGAAAGCGAGCAACAAATTGTGTCAACACAAAAGTTACAAGAGCACAATAAATGTACTTGAGACCAAGTGCAAACAAAATAGCAAAGCAGATAGCAAAGGCTACATAGGAATACCAAGGCTTTGCGTAAATTTTAAACATATGACCAATGCCAGTTTTACGCGCATAGGGATAATTAACTATATATAAAACCATATAGGTACGAGTGCATACGAACATGCCTACTAAGGCATGAGTCAGATTTAGTGGAGCTATGCAGGTATAAGCAGCTACCTTTAAAAGCACTAAACAAACCAAAGCAATAACTGCATTGGAACCTACATGGGAGTCCTTCATAATCTCTAGACAACGTTCTCTATCTCGAGCAGAAAATACACCATCTGATGTATCCATATAACCATCGTACATGAGTGCACCGATGATAACAAGCTCTGCTAAAATGAGCATTACCGCGCGCATAAGGTCAGGAGTATGAACATAGGCAAGGCCGTAATTAACGGTACCCATGAAAACGCCCATAACTAAACCAACCAAAGGGAAATACGGAACGCTACGGGAAAAATCATCGTCATGCCAATCTGTACGATTCGAGAAACGAATACGAGTCAAAAATTCCAAACAAGTTACAAAATCTCGCATAGCATCACCCAATTAATTTCTTATAAACCTTTAGTGCTCCGGCAAGTACTGGAATCGCAACAGAGGCGCCAGTACCCTCGCCCAGTCTCATACCAGCGTCGATAATGGGATAAAGTCTGAGCATCTCAAGCATTTTACGATGGGATAAATCACTGGACAAGTGAGAGCAAAGCATATATTCACGGCAAGCAGGATTAATTCCATAAGCCAAAATTGCGCCTGCGGTTGCATTTACACCGTCAATCATGACAGGAACGCCTCTTGCAGCTGCACCTAAAATAACACCACAAAGACCAGCATGATCGTAACCACCAACCTTGCACAACACATCCATAGCGTTACCAGCCTCAGGTTTATTAAAAGCAATACCATCTGCTACTACTTTTTGCTTAATCAGCATGCGTGCGTCATTAATGCCAGAACCACGTCCAACAGTCAATTTAGAATCGATACCCATAAAGGCAGCTGCAATAGCTGCAGTTGCAGTTGTATTACCAATACCCATTTCGCCAGTATAAAGAAGGTTGTGCCCTTTATCTATACACATATTAGCCATGGCAATACCTGCTTCAATAGCCTTAACAGCTTGTTCCTCACTCATAGCAGGTCCTTGAGTGAAATCGTTAGTTCCCCAAGCAACTTTATAATCATAAATATTGTCTAAATGTGAGAGATCAAAAGCAGTTCCCACGTCGCAAACATAAACCTTGCCTTTAGCATGTCTTGCAAGCACAGTTGCACCTGCAGTTCCACGCATGTAACCATTAATCATTTGCAGGGTTACTTCTTGAGGGAAAGCACTAACGCCATATTTGCATACGCCATGGTCCCCACACATAAGTACCATAGCAGGATTAAATTCATCAGGCAAATTACCCATGCCAGCTAATTTTTCAATCATACGTTCCAACACACCAAGGCTGAAACCTTTTTCATCTATTTTAGCCCAGTTCCTTTTTACTTCTGCCATAGCTTCAGCATTAGGCTTGGGAATCTTTACATCAATCATTTATTCTTCTTCCTCGAAACGAAAAGCCAATTTTTTTACATCCACAGCGTGACCGCATACAGTTAAAAATACTTGATCACACGCTGCTGCAACCCTTTGATTTACCCAGCCTGATAAATCTCTATATTCTCTCGCCATTAGGTTATCCGGAACTATACCAGAGCCAACCTCGTTGGAAACAAAAACAACGATTTTGCCAGACTTACGAGCAGCCTCAAGCATGCGGTCTATATGCTCGTAAACAGCTTGACATCTAGTCAAGAAATCCCCTTCAATTGCAGTTTTACCATAGAACAGGTTAGTCATATACATGGTAAGGCAATCAAAAAGTACTGCATCTACCTCTTCAGGCAATTGTTCAAAAGCTTTTTCCGCTTCATAAGGTGCTTCGAAGTTAATCCAACGGCCATTTGCTCTGCGCTCTTGATGAAGACGCACACGTTCAGCCATTTCGTCGTCAAAGATTTCCGCAGTTGCAATGTAAGCGCATTTGGGAGAGTAATGCAAAACATATTTTTCTGCGAACTCGGACTTACCACTTCTGGAACCACCAGTAACTAAAACTAATCTAGACATTCAGTTCCTCCCATTAATAAAAAAACTCCCACAAAATGTGGGAGTACATCCTCTTAAATAAAAACCTAAAAACGTTCCATGCACGTTTTTACTATGAAGGCGCACTTGTCTCCCGCGAGTGTATTCCCTCACGTTAGGCAGGTCTCCTGGCTTAGCTTCATAGCTTAGCGTGCCTTCCCAGATAATTCCAGTGACATATTACGCTTCGCTCCACTTACAGTAGCGGGACTGCTCCGGATTCGCACCGGTATTCCCTTTTAAGCAGTGACCGCAATCACTGCACCTAACAATCTTTCCGCATAATATTATATATAATTT
>JAKSOJ010000129.1 GCA_024405645.1 Phascolarctobacterium sp.
CAATTGCTTCATCATCTAATTCAATATCACGCAATAAAAGTTTTTTATCTCCATGGGGAACATATGCATCTGGAAGGCCTAAATTGAGAACTTCAGTAGCTTTTAAAAGTCCATTAGCATTTAAAAATTCCAGTACTGCTCCACCAACACCACCACTTAAAACGCCCTCTTCGAGAGTTATAAGCTTGGGATATTTATTAGCGTGTTCTTTTAAGAGCTCAGTATCAAGAGGTTTGGCAAAACGCATATTAACAACGCCAAGCTCAATACCTTGCTCATGTAATTTATCGCTCAACTTGAGTGCAGTATTTACCATGGTACCTATTGCCCAAACGCAACCGTCCTTACCATCACGAAGAACCTCTGCCTTGCCAATGGGCAAAACCTTTGGCTCGGGTGCTATTTCTACCCCAAGTCCACTACCTCTGGGATAACGAACGGAGATAGGTCCATCGAATTCTACTGCTGTCTTGAGCATGTCGCAAAGCTCGTTTTCATCCTTAGGAGCCATAACAGTCATGTTGGGAATACTACGCAAATATGCATAATCCATAACACCATGATGGGTATAGCCATCGTCACCAACAAGACCAGCACGGTCCAAGCAAAGCACAACATGCAGGTTTTGCATGCAAATATCATGCACCACAGAATCGTACGCTCTTTGCATGAAGGTTGAATATACTGCAACAACAGGCTTCAATCCAACTGCAGCCATGCCAGCTGCACTTGTAACAGCGTGTTGTTCGGCAATGCCAACATCTAAAAATCTACCTGGATGGTTTTCTGCAAAGATGGATAAGCCAGTGCCTTCAGGCATTGCAGCAGTAATACCAACTATCTTTTTATCGTTATTTGCAAGCTTGCTCAATGTTTTACCAAATACTTCTGTGTAAGTTACAGGAGCATTGGGATTGGTAATCTTTTTACCAGTAGCAACATCAAAAGGCCCAGTGCCATGGAATTTGTTAGGCATGTCCTCAGCAGGCTTATAGCCTTTACCTTTGACAGTCAAAACATGCACAAGAACAGGTCCTTCAATGCGTCTAGCTGCAGATAATATTTCGATAAGGCCGTTAATATCGTGTCCATCAACAGGTCCAAGATATGTAAAGCCTAACTCTTCAAATAGAGATGTGGGAAGAACTAAATATTTTGCGGAAGTCTTCACACGACGTAATACTTTTAGTACATCTGCACCAACAGAAAGGTTTTTCAACCAACCCTCAAGATCAGCTTTAACCTTGTTATAGGTCTCACCAGTACGCAGATTGTTCAGGTATTCACTCATAGCACCAACGTTTTTAGAGATGGACATCTCGTTATCGTTCAGTACTACAATCATATTCTTTTGTAAATCACCAGCATTGTTCAAGGCCTCAAAAGCCATACCACCAGTCATAGAACCATCGCCAATGACAGCAACGATATCGTAGTCCTCGCCTTGCAGGTCACGAGCCACAGCCATGCCAACAGCAGCAGATACTGATGTAGATGAATGGCCAGCGCCAAAAGCATCATGCTCTGATTCGCTACGCTTGGGGAAACCACTCATACCGCCGTAGGTACGTAGTGTCTTAAACCATTCACGTCTGCCAGTAATGATCTTATGAACATACGCTTGATGACCAACGTCAAAAATCAATTTATCCTTGGGTGTTGAGAAGACTTTATGCAAAGCCAGGGTGAGTTCTACAACGCCTAGGTTAGGAGCCAAATGTCCCCCATTTTTTGACGTAACATCTATCAAATAGTCACGGATTTCTTGAGCTAAAAGATTAAGCTCAGGAACGGATAATTTTTTGACATCCTCCGGACTATTAATATTCTCTAAATAATTGCTCATTTTCCTAACCTTTTCTTAGCTTCTACGGTTACACATCATTTTAGCAATTTCGCGCAGGGGTTCTGCATTTTCGCCAAAGCCTTCTAAGCAAGCCAATGCTTCTTCGATGGTTTTAGCAGCTAATTCTTTGGATGCTTCTAAGCCAAAGAGAGTTACATAAGTGGATTTTTCGTTCTTTTCATCACTGCCGATGGGCTTGCCCAATTCTTCTTGAGTGCTAGTTACATCAAGAATATCATCAGTGATTTGGAAAGCCAGACCTAAAAGATCTGCAAATTTTGTTAATGCCAAAAGCTGTTCATTGGTGGCACCAGCAAGATGTGCACCGCCACGAATAGCACCAATAAAGAGAGCACCAGTTTTACCTGCATGGAGCTTGCGCAGTTCTTCAGGGCTGATTTTCTTGCCTTCTGCTTCTAAGTCCAAGCCTTGTCCGCCAACCATACCAAAGTTACCAGCACACATTGCCATTTCACGCACGGTTTCAACAAGAACTTCAGCAGGAACATTCTTTTGTTCGAGCATTACTTCGAAAGCCAAAGTGAGAAGTCCATCACCAGCAAGCACTGCCATAGCTTCACCAAAAACCTTGTGATTGGTCAAACGACCACGACGATAGTCATCATCGTCCATGCAAGGCAGATCGTCATGAATTAAGGAATAGGTATGAATCATTTCCAAACCACAAGCCACAGGAAGGAATGAATAGCCCTTCTTGCCACAAGCTTCAGCAGCAGCCATTAAAAGAATGGGACGAATACGCTTGCCTCCAGCCATCAGGCTATATTCCATAGCATCATCTACCTTGGAAATACCCTTCTTAGCAATACGTTTTTTAAGAAAATCTTCAACCAATTTTTGTTGATTGGAATAGTAAGTTTTGAAATCCATGATTAAGCCTCCAAATCCTGAAATGCTTCTGTTGTATATGTTCCGTCGTCCTCAGCAACGATTTTTTCAACTTCTTGACGGACTGTGGTTAGCTTGGCATTGCAAACCTTTGCCAATTCCACGCCGTATCTATATACATCTAAAGAATTCTCCAAAGACAACTCGCCGCTTTCCAAAAGGCGTACCTGTGCCTCTAATTCTGCTAATGCTTCTTCAAACTTTATGTTTTTAGCAATTTTTTTAGTTGCCATTTTCTTCTTGCCTTTCTGTTTCCTGCACTATGCTAATTATTTTTCCATCACCAATTCGGGTAACCAATTCTGCGCCCCAGGCCACATCATCAACAGAGCTTACAACATGACCTTCTGATTCGGTAACGCTGTATCCCCTAGCCAAAACAGCCAAAGGACTCAGTCCTTCTAATTTAGCACAAGCTAAAGAAAAATCGTGCTCGCCATTTTTCAAACGAGTTTCCATTAACTCACTAATATCTTCCAATGCTCTATCTATGCGTTCTTGAGCCACATCTGCTAACCGCATTGGCTCCTTTAATGGCCACGCATTTTCTAAAACATTTAATTTATGTTCAGCGTTCTCTAACTTTCCAAGCAACAAACCCTGTGCTCTTTCAATTAGATAACGCACTCTTGCTTTATAATTTTCTAAATCGATAGTTGCCATTTCTGCCGCTTGGGAAGGGGTAGCAGCTCGTTTATCAGCAGCAAAATCGCTCAATGTAAAATCTGTTTCATGTCCTACCGCGGAAATTATGGGAACAGAACTAGCGGCAATTGCTCTAACAGTCGGCTCTTCGTTGAAAGCCCACAAATCCTCAATGGAACCGCCACCTCTGCCTACAATGAGAACATCCGCAAGCTTTTCTTTATTGAAAAATTTAATAGCCTTAACTATTTCTCCACTTGCATCCGCCCCCTGAACCTTTACAGGATAAAGGTAGAGTTTAATGCCAGGATTGCGTCGTCTTGACACCGTAATAATATCTCTGACTGCAGCACCAATAGGAGAGGTTATAATGCCAATACGTTGGGGATTTACAGGAATTTCTTGCTTTCTAGTGCTATCAAAAAGACCCTCGCCAGCAAGTTTTGCCTTGAGCTTTTCATAGGCCTGCATCAAGTCCCCTTCACCCTGAGGAATGAGCATATCAGCATAAAGCTGGTAAACACCATCTCTAGGAAAGACGTCAATGCGGCCAATAGCAAGCACTGTATCGCCATTTTTAGGCAAATACTTGTTGCTCACAGAACTACGCTTGAACATGACGCATTTTAAAACTCCGCCTGCATCCTTGAGGCTAAAATATGCTGCGCTAGGGTATTGCTTGAAATTGGAAATTTCTCCCACTACCTGAACATTCTTTAAAGCATATTCCTTATTTAAAATGCCCTTTATGAAATTATTTAACTCACTGACGGAGTAAATATTATCGCTCATAGTCTATATCCCTTGAAAATGCTGATACTGGACGGCCTCGCAAAAACCTAACTTCCAAAACTGTTAGAGTGCACAAGATACGAGGAAGCCCGACGACGGCGTACTAAAAAGCGTACGTCTAGGAGGGCTGACAAAGTAGATTGTGTGCTATAACAGTTTTTCTATTCTTCGAGCAAAGGCAGCACAGCCCGTCGCATTATCACAACTAAACCGTCCCTCAGGCACCCAAAGCTTTGTGCGCACCTTAGCCAGTTTATTTTCCACATGTTGACGAATATATTTATTACAGCCTACACCACCAACTAAAAGTACGTGGTGCACGCCAAATTCTTCTACACCCTTTTTAA
>JAKSOJ010000013.1 GCA_024405645.1 Phascolarctobacterium sp.
GAGGTGATTACAATGACAACTTGTCCTGAAGAAGTTATTTACATTGGCAATTATAAAAATAAATTTGTTACGTATATGGATCTCTTTGCACTCAAATCTCGTGAACCTGCAAGGGGAGAGATTCGCAACCTAGAAAGCGACCTTTATGATTCTCGTATGGATCTTAAAAATAAGCTTAATTTTGATGATGCCAAGGTTGCAACTGTCCAAGAAAAAGCTTTGAAGGAATTCCTCTTGAACCATGAAGTAACATATGTTGAAAAACTCAGAATAATACTTTTTTTCGGCATGATGAAATATGCTGGAGAAATAGAGAATTTGAAGACAATTTTAGACCTTTAATTACGTAAAAAGCCTTGATTTTCAAGGCTTTTTTCATTTTTATTTATGGGGGAAATTTGTAAAAATTACTAAAATGAGGTATAATAAAGTGTCATACTATTTGAAAGTATAGGTAAGTAATTTTACCTTCACTTAAAACGTTATTTTTAGGTTCAATTTCTACGCTAAATTCCTTTCTGGCTGCTCGGAATTTTGGTCAGAGAGTTATGTAAAAAGATTAAAATAGGAGGTGGAACTTTGGCTAAGCAAATGAACAAAGTCCAGATCATCCCTTTGGGTGGTTTGGGTGAAATTGGTAAAAACATGACGGCTTTTCGTTATGCAGATGACATTATTTTGATAGACGCAGGTTTGATGTTCCCTGAGGACGAAATGTTGGGCATTGACCTTGTAATCCCAGATTTTCAGTATTTAATCGACAATAAAGAAAAAGTTCGTGGCATTTTCATAACCCATGGTCATGAGGACCATATTGGTGCTCTGCCCTTTGTCATGAAGCAAATCGATTGCCTGGTTTATGGTACTCCTTTGACTCTTGGAATTGTAAAGAGCCACTTGGAAGAACATGGTATTAGTGACCAAAACCTGGTTACCATTAAACCTGGAGATATTATCAACGCAGGCTATTTCCGCATGGATTTCATGCGTGTAAATCATAGTATTCCCGATGCTATTGCTATTGCAGTAAATACTCCTATTGGTACCATAATCCATACAGGTGACTTTAAAATTGACCATACTCCTGTAGATGGTCAGGTTACAGATTTCTCCAAATTTGCAGATTATGGTGACAAAGGTGTGCTTTGTCTCATGGCAGACAGTACTAACGCAGACAGACCTGGCTTCACTCCTAGTGAAAAGGAAGTAGGCAAGACCTTCGAAGATGAGTTCCGATATGCTAAGCATCGTATTATCGTAGCAACCTTCTCCTCTAATGTGCATCGTATTCAACAGGTTATTAATACAGCCGTAAAATATGGTCGTAAAATTGCAGTGCTTGGACGCAGCATGGTTAATGTTGTAAATATCGCTTTGGAACTTGGTTATCTACAATGTCCAGAGGGACAAATGATTGATATCGATGAGACTAGAAACTACACTCCTGATAAGCTTGTAATTATCACCACTGGTTCTCAAGGCGAACCCATGAGTGCTCTTACTCGTATGAGTACCTCTGACCATCGCAAGGTGGATATTTGTCCTGGTGATACTGTAATAATCAGTGCAACTCCCATTCCTGGTAACGAAAAACTCGTTTCCAAGACTATCGATAATCTCATTAAGCTTGGAGCAGATGTTATTTACGAAAAGTCTAACGGCGTACACGTATCTGGACATGCTAGTCAGGAAGAAATGAAGCTCATGCAAAATTTGGTCCGTCCAAAATACTTCATCCCTGTGCATGGTGAATTCAGACATTTGGTTAAGCATGCTAAATTAGCAGAAAGCATGGGTGTTCCCAAAGAGAATATCGTTATTGGTGAGAACGGTTCTATTATCGAAATGACCAAGGATGATATTCGCATTGTTGGCAAAGTTCAATCTGGTCGAATTTTAATAGATGGTTTAGGGGTTGGCGACGTTGGCAATATCGTTTTAAGAGATCGTCGTCAATTATCCCAAGATGGTATTATGATTGTTGTTGTAACTGTGGACAGTGAGGACTGCCACGTTATTGCTGGTCCTGATATTGTATCCCGTGGCTTTGTTTATGTTCGAGAGGCAGAAGGCCTCATGGACGAAGCAAAAGAAAAAGTACAAATCGCTTTAGATAAATGTGAAGATCAAGGTATTACTGATTGGGCAACCATGAAGGGCATGGTTCGAGATTCTCTTGGCAAATTCTTGTATGAGAAAACTCGTCGTCGTCCCATGATTCTTCCAATCATTATGGAAGTTTAATCCGAGGTGTAAATTTTGGCTAGAAAGAAAAGAGAAGTCGAAATTGAAGAGAATATTGAAGAAGTTAAGCCTAGTAATACATGGAAGTTTGTGGGTGTTGGGTTATTTGCTTTAGGATGTCTCTTTGGGGCAAGTCTCTTAAGCTCTGCTCCAGAAGACACATTGAACCTTTTCTACAAGCTAGAAGCCTTGCTTTTCGGCAAAATGGCTTTTGTACTTCCTCTTGTGTTCATTGCTTGCGGCTTGAAGCTCATGCTTTCCAAGAAGCTTGGTTATTTCAATAGATTCGTTTGGGGTTCTGTACTAATGCTCCTTTGCCTGTTAGGTATGAGTCATTTGTTCTTTGCTCCTAATGAAGCTAGTGCTATCGAAACCTGGCAAAGAGGGGGAGGCTTCTTTGGTGCGATGATCATCAAAGCTTTGGGAGGTATTGCTGGAGAAACTGCTACTGGTATTGCTTTAGCAATTATTTTCGTTGTAGCGCTTCTCGTTGTTTTGCCTCTGAGCGTTTTTGCTATGGTGCTTGGCTCTTTGTGGAACAAAATCACCAGCCTTTTTAAGAGTGATGACGATGAAGATGATGACGATGATCCTAAGGGTACTTATATTAATCGTGAAAAGCCTAGAACTAGAGAAGATAAACCAGTTTATAGCGAACCTAAACGCATTACAGTTAATGACAACGAAGGCTTGAATCCTCGAGATATCTATCATAGCAGTGAGTTTGATTCCTTTAACGAGGGCATAAAAAAAGAATCTGCTTATAAAAAGGTTTTAAACTTTGGTAAAACAGGTACTTATGATGATATCAAGGAAGAAATTCATGAGGATCCTGTACAAATTCCTGAATGGGAAGAGGGAACTGGTAATAAAGCTCCCCGCAGTCAATGGGATGAAAAGAAGAATATCTCCCAGGGTCGCATTATCCATTGGGAGGATTTGGCAAAAGAGCAAGAGGCTAAAAAGGCTGCTCAAGCTCAAGAGCCTGTTAATGCTTCCCAAGAATATGCTATTGGAACATCCTCTGGCGATGGTGTAATTACTAATTTCTATAAAGAAGAGGAAACTAATACCCCCGTGGAAAATGTGGTTCCAATTACTCCTGAAGTGCAGGTAACTGAACCTGAACTGGAGCCAGAACCTGAAAAACCTGTTAGCATTACTATTGAAGATAGTGCCGATAAAATCGAAGGTCCTGTTCTGACTGAGGCAGAAGCCAAGGCTCAAGAGGAACAAAAGGCTGTGCAAGCAAAACCGCAAAGTAAATACATCAAACCTCCTGTTAGTCTTTTGAATCCTCCTGTGAGAGCGGATAGAGCTAGTTGGGAACAAGGTGTAAAGGAACAATGTGGTGTCTTGGAAAAGACTTTGGCAGATTTCAAGGTTAAGGCGAAGGTTATCAACGTAACTCGTGGTCCTTCTGTAACTCGTTTCGAGCTAGAACCTGCTGCTGGTGTAAAAGTTGCAAGCATTGTTAATTTGGCAGATGATATTGCTCTTAGACTTGCTGCAAGTGGTGTACGTATCGAAGCTCCTATTCCTGGTAAATCTGCAGTAGGTATCGAGGCACCTAACCTGAAAAACGACATGGTAGCTTTCCGTGAAGTTGTAGATACCGATGTGGTTAAGAAAGATCCTTCTAGACTGGCAATTGGTCTTGGCAAGAATATTTCCGGAGATATTATCAGCGCGGATTTGGGTAAAATGCCACATACTTTGATTGCAGGTTCAACTGGTAGTGGTAAATCCGTATGCGTTAACACTATTATTGCAGGCTTGCTCTATAAGGCAAGTCCTGAAGAAGTAAAACTAATCCTCGTCGATCCTAAGGTTGTAGAGCTTTCCAACTATAATGGTATTCCGCATCTGTTAACTCCTGTTGTAACAGATCCCAAGAAAGCAGCATCTGCTCTTCGTTGGGGTGTTAATGAAATGGAAAGACGTTATCAGCTCTTTGCTGATAATCATGTTAGAGAAATTACCTCCTATAACAAGAAGGACGATGTGGAAAAGCTGCCCTACATTGTAATTATCATCGACGAATTAGCAGATTTGATGATGGTTGCTAAGGTGGACGTAGAAGAAGCAATTTTGCGACTAGCGCAAAAGGCTCGTGCCTGTGGTATCCATTTAATTTTGGCTACACAAAGACCTTCTGTTGACGTTATTACTGGTATCGTTAAAGCTAATATTCCTTCTCGTGTAGCATTTGCTGTATCCAGCCAAACAGACTCTCGTACTATTTTGGATGGTTCTGGTGCAGAAAAACTCCTTGGTAAAGGCGATATGCTTTTCAAGCCTGTAGGAGTTAATACTCCTATGCGTGTCCAAGGTGCATTCGTTACCGATGAAGAGCTAGCGAAGATTGTAGACTTTGTAAAACAACAAGGTATTGCAACAGAATACAATGAAGAGGTTACCAAGGTTGAGCTTTCTTCTGATAAAGAAAAGGATAAGGCAGCTCCTCAAGAAGCTAGTGGAGAGGCAGCTAATGATGGCCCTGTAGAGGATGCTCTGTTCGAAGATGCATTAAGACTTGTTCTCGATACTGGACAAGTTTCCAGTTCCATGTTGCAAAGAAGGTTTAGAATTGGCTATACAAGAGCTGCTCGTTTGGTGGATACCTTTGAAGAGCTTGGTATTGTAGGTCAATCCGTAGGGGCAAAGCCTCGTGAAGTTATTATGTCTCGACAAGAGGTTGAAGAAAGATTCTTGAACCACTAAAGGAAAGATAAAATGGATAATGAATTAGATATTCAAGTTAATGAAGAAGTTTCTGTAGGTACAATCCTGCGTAGAGCAAGAAATGCCAAGAACATTTCTTTAGAGCAAGCTGAAAATGATACCAGAATTCGCATGGATTATTTGAAGGCTTTGGAAACGGATGACTATGACAAGCTTCCTGGAGAAACCTTTTTAAAGGGTATGATTCGTACCTATGGTAACTATCTTGGTTTAGATGGCTTGGAACTAGTACAACAATACAAGGCTTCTCATACTGGTCAAACTCGTGCTCAAATGGCAACTCAAGGCATTCGTGAGGCTGAATCCGTACGCATGAACGTACAACTCAAAACTCAACGTGATGTTGGTAGTGGTACTGGTCGCTTTGAAATGCCTAAAATTAACCTAGGTGTAGTATTTGCTGGTGTTGCTCTGTTGGCAATCATTGGCATTGGCTATTTTGCTGTTCCAAAGGTTATTGCCTGGATGAACACTCCAAAAGATGCAGTAACCGAAACTGTAGCAGGAAAAGATACTGGTGCTGTAAAGGTTGAAGAAACAAAGGTTGATGGTTTTGTTGTAGAAGTCGAAGCCATTGATAAATGCTGGTTTGAGGCCTATGGGGATGGCAGAGAAATGGCATCCGTTATGCTTTATGCTGGCGACAAAAAGAAACTTGAAGCCAAGGACAAGATTCGTCTTAAATTTGGCAATATGAGTGCTTGCAAAGTTACTGTTAACGGCAAGCCTGAAGCCCTTGAGGGTATTAAAGGTGTTCACACCTTAGAGTATTCTAAAGATAAATAATTTCGGAGATTATATATGAAGCAATTTTTGCCCATTACTCGTGAGGAAATGCTTGCACGAGGTTGGGACGAATTAGATTTTTTATTCATAAGTGGTGATGCCTATGTTGACCATCCAAGCTTTGGTCCTGCAGTGATTTGCCGTGTGCTAGAATCTCAGGGCTACAAGGTGGGATTGCTTTGTCAACCAGCGTGGAGAAAACCTGAAGACTTAGCTGCTTTAGGTAAACCTCGTTTGGCTGTACTTGTCAGTGGTGGTAATCTTGACAGCATGCTCTGTCATTATACTGTTGGCAAGATTGAGCGCAAGGTTGATAAATACACTCCTGGTGGAGTAGTGGGTAAAAGACCTGACCATGCAACGGCTGTTTATGCTAGCCTAGCGAAAAAGCTTTGGCCTGATTTACCAGTTATCATAGGTGGTATAGAAGCATCCTTGAGACGCTTTGTTCACTTTGATTATTGGGAAAATAAAATTCGTCCATCAATCCTAGAGGATTCCAATGCAGATTTATTAATCTATGGTATGGGTGAAACTCAAATCAAAGAGGTTGCAGATTATTTGGCTGGGGGAGCAAGTGTTGAGGATATGCATTATATCCGTGGCACTGCCTATCTCAGTTCAGAGTTACCTCCCGAAGAATACGTAGATATTCCTGGCTATGCAGCTATTAAAGAAGACAAGAAAAACTTCGCTATTGCCTATAAGCTGCAAAGCAAGGAGGGCGATCCTTTTTACGGAAAGCCCGTGGTACAAAAGGGTACTAGTAAATATGTTATTCAAAATCCTTCCACTTATCCCTTGGACCAAGAGGAAATGGATGCAATTTATGATTTAGATTATATGCGCGCTTGGCATCCAAGCTATGATAAACTAGGCGGAGTTGCTGCTCTCGAAGAAGTACAGTTTAGCCTTGTATCTAGTAGAGGTTGCTTTGGTTCCTGTGCGTTTTGCGCAATTCATGCTCATCAAGGGCGTATTATCCAAGCTCGTAGTGATGAGAGCATTATCCGTGAAGCTAAAAAGTTAATTAAACTGCCTGGCTTCAAAGGTTATATTCATGACGTTGGTGGACCTACTGCAAACTTTCGTCATCCTTCCTGTCAAAAGCAGTTAAAATACGGGGTGTGCAAGGATAGGCAATGCTTGTTTCCGAGCCCCTGTCCCAATATCGATGCAGACCATAGTGCTTATGTAAAGCTGTTGCAGAAGCTTCGTGCTCTGCCTGGGGTTAAGAAGGTATTTATTAGGTCCGGTATTCGTTACGACTATTTGATGGCAGATAAAAATGATAAGTTCCTAGATGAGCTTTGTCGTAATCATATTAGCGGTCTTTTAAAGATTGCTCCCGAACATATCGCGCCTCAGGTTTTGAGTAAGATGGGCAAGCCTGGTAAGGACGTGTATATGAAATTCATGAAGCTTTTTGCTGAAAAGAACAGAGAAATTGGCCTTTCCCAATATCTTGTTCCATATTTCATTTCTTCCCATCCTGGTTGTACTTTAAATAATGCTATTGAATTAGCAGAATTTTTAAGAGATATTCATCATCAACCAGAACAGGTGCAGGACTTTATTCCTACTCCTGGTAGCTTGGCAACTGCCATGTATTATTCTGGTTATGACCCAAATACGGGAAATACTGTCTTTGTGCCTCGCAATCCTCATGACAAGGCAATGCAAAGGGCGTTAATGCAGTACAAATCTCCCCGTAACTATAAACTTGTATTGGAAGCACTTACTAAGGCCGGTAGAAATGATCTTATCGGTGATGGTAAGAAATGCTTGATTTCTGCTCCAGGGAAACCATCTAATCCCATTGTGAAGGGAAAATGTAAACCTGTTGACAAGAATAAAAGAAAGAAGTAAGAGTAAATATTAACTCATTACTACAATCATGCGAAATTTAATTTTAACGCTTTTCCTCATCCTTTCCGTAGTTTTAACTGGTTGCGACGGGGAAAAGAGCCAAAAATCTTTAATTTTATATAGTGAATTGGACCCTAAATTTACCTTTGAGATGGTTCGTACTTTTATGAAATCATCACGAGATGATAAGTTTCTCATCAAGGTAATTTATGAACTTAGGGATGATGGTCCAAAGCCAGATATTGTTCTTGCTGAACGCAGAACATTGAATGGTCTAGTTATCGATGGTAAGCTCAAACCTACTAAATTTAAAAAGGGTAACGAGCTTCCCGTAGGTTTTCGTGAAAGCGATGGACATTGGTATGGCATTTTCTATGATCCAGCCGTGTTTCTCGTAAACCAAAACTATGCTAGAACTGTTGGACAAAATGCAATTAGCAAGTGGGCTGATTTGCAAAATCTTCCTCAACCACGCATTTGCATAGAAAACCTGTCCAATAGTATTAGTAGCCAGAACTTTTTGGGTTCTATGGCAGATAATATGGGAGAGCAAACTTCCATAACTTACCTTTGGAATTTAAACAGATTTGTTAGTGATTATACTAATTTCCCCTTTTCGACTGTGCGTAAAACTGCAGTAGGGGATACAGATATTTCCATCACTCGACAAAGTTTTGTGTTTAAATATTTGGAAAGTAAATTTCCGGCATATATAGTAGTTCCTGAAGAAGGCACACCAATTAATTTATATGGTATGGGTCTGTTCAAGGATTGCGCAAATGAAGAGAAAGCTCATATCTTTATGAACTGGATGATGACCTCTGGAGATATGCAAAGCTTTAGCCAACAAATGCTCTCAGGCTATGAATTTCTTTTCAGTTATGAGGGCAACTTGAAAGATACCAATAAGCTTTGGTTAAACAATTCTTACATGCTCTGGAAAGACCAGGAAGAATTAACCAATCGTTGGTTGGATATGGTGCGTTTCTCAAATAAAAGCTAAAACTGATTTTTGTTCTATATGAATTGGAGGATAAAAATGAAAATTGGTATGGTCAGCCTTGGCTGTCCTAAAAATTTAGTTGATTCTGAAGTTATGCTTGGCATTATTCGTGACAAAAACCTCGAGGTTACTAATAATCCTGAAGAAGCAGACATTATTATCGTTAATACATGTGGTTTTATAGAATCCGCAAAAGAAGAGAGTGTTAATACCATTCTCAATATGGGTGAATACAAAATCGAAGGTAACTGCAAATACTTAATCGTAACTGGTTGCTTAGCACAACGTTACGCAGATGATATTTTGGAAGGTATGCCTGAGGTTGATGCTGTAGTTGGTACCGAAGCTTATCCTGATATTGCTTATGTTTTGGACAGAGTTATGGCAGGGGAAAGAGGTAAGTATTTAAAGCGTACCGAAAGTTTGAACGTAAAAATGCCTCCTCGTATGCTTACAACTCCTAGCTACATGGCTTATCTGAAAATTGCAGAAGGCTGTGACAACTTCTGTTCCTATTGTGTAATTCCTTTCTTGCGTGGTCGTTATAAATCTGAACCTTATGAAAAGGTTATGGCAGAGGCTAAGGCTCTTGCTGAAGCAGGCATTAAAGAGCTTATCGTTGTTGCTCAAGATACTACTCTTTATGGGAAGGATTTATACGGCGAATTAAAGTTGCCTCAACTCTTAAGAGATTTGAATGAGCTGGAAGGCATCCAATGGATTCGCGTTATGTACCTGTATCCTAATAATTTCACTGATGAACTTATTGCCGCGATTCGTGATTGCGACAAGGTTTGCAAATATATTGACATTCCTTTGCAACATGCTTCTGATAGCTTGTTGAAGAGTATGAATCGTCATGATACTAAGGCTCAAGTTGAGGAACTTCTTGCGAAGCTTCGCAGAGAAATTCCTGATATTACTATTCGTACTACCTTTATTGTAGGCTTCCCTGGTGAAACCGAGGAAGATTTCGAAACCTTGAAGACCTTTGTTGCTGAGCAACGCTTTGAAAACGCAGGGGTATTCCAATATTCTCAAGAAGAAAATACCTTTGCTGGTAAAATGAAAAACCAAATCGACCCTGAAACAAAAGAAGACCGTTTCCATGAATTAATGGCCTTACAAGCAGAAATTTCTGAAGAAATTCATAGAGATAGAGAAGATGCAGAAATGGATGTAATTATCGAAGGCTTTATGGAAGACGAACCTGATAAGGCTATTGCTCGTAGTCAGCATGAAGCACCTGATATCGACGGTAGCATCTTTATCGAGAACGCCGAGGGGCTCGAAATTGGACAAATAGTACGAGTACGTATCGTACAAGGCTTTACCTATGAAATGGTAGCCGAATTAATTTAAGTTAGTTTTTTGGAGGATAATTAATGCAAACTGAACTTTTTGGTAATCTTGAACTGGATAAACGCATCGTTATGGCAATTCGTGAGATGGGCTTTGAAGAACCTTCTCCTATTCAAGCGGAAACCATTCCTTTGGTACTCGAAGGCAATGATGTAATTGGCCAAGCTCAAACCGGTACTGGTAAAACTGCAGCTTTTGGTATTCCGGTTATTCAAAATATCGAAGTTTCTAAGCATGTACAAGCTCTGATTCTTACCCCGACTCGTGAACTTGCTATCCAAGTTGCCGAAGAAATTGGCAACATTGGTCGTGTTAAGAGAGTACGTTCCCTTCCTGTTTATGGTGGGCAACCTATAGATCGTCAAATTCGTGCGCTGAAGTCCGGTATTCAAATCGTTATTGGTACTCCTGGTCGTTTAATTGACCATATTAACCGTGGTACTATTAAGCTTGATCATATTAAGCATTTGATTCTTGACGAAGCTGACGAAATGCTGGATATGGGCTTTGTTGATGATATTGAAGAGATTATGAAATCTATTCCTGCAGAAAGACAAACTCTGCTGTTCTCTGCAACTATGCCCAGACCTATTTTGAGCCTTACTAAAAAATATATGAAGGCTCCTAAGACTGTTAGCGTAACTAAGGAAGATTTAACTGTTCCTTTGATTGAACAAGTTTATTATGAAACTAAGGACAAGGTTGAAGGGCTTTGTCGTTTGATGGATACAGAAATCGATGGAAAGCTTATCATTTTCTGTCGTACAAAGAAGGGCGTAGATGATTTGTCCATTGCTCTTTCTAGTCGTGGATATATGGCTGAAGGTTTACATGGTGACCTGTCCCAAAACCAACGTGACCGTGTAATGAAGAAATTCCGTGAGGGTGCTGTGGATGTGCTTATCGCAACGGACGTAGCCGCTCGTGGTTTGGATATTGAAAATATTACTCACGTAGTAAACTTTGATATTCCCCAAGATCCTGAAAGCTATGTACATAGAATTGGTCGTACTGGTCGTGCAGGTAACACCGGTATTGCTATGACATTTATCACCCCGCGTGAATTCCGTCAATTAAAGTTGATTGAACGTGTTGTGAAAACCAAGATTCAAAGACGTCAATTGCCAACTGCTGCTAACGTTATTGAACGCCAACGCGACACTATCATCAACAAATTGCAAACTGTTCTTGAACTGAATGCATACCAAGATTATATGCCTATCGCAGAAACCTTGTTGGATGACTATTCTGCTGAAGACGTAGCTGCTGCTGCAATTAAACTCATGCAAGAAGGTCAAAAGGCTTTGGAAGCTCCTAAGGTTGAGGATGATATCGTGCATATGGACCTTACCAATACTGGTGCAAAGCCTGGCATGGTAAGACTTTTCGTGAATGTAGGTCGTGCTCAAAAGATTATGGTTAAGGATATTATTTCTACTATCGCAATCGAAGCAGATATTCCAGCACGTAGCATTGGTCAAATTAGCATTTACGATAAGTTTACTTTCGTTGAAGTTCCTGCAGAATTTGCTGAACAAGTTATCAATGCGTTACATCGCAACTATATTAAGGGCTACAAGATTAATGTAGAACCGGCGAAAATTAAGAGATAAATTATGGCAAATGAAATTTACGGCAATGTGAAGGGAATTCGTAATTCCGTCATTGACGAATTAAAAACTATATATGATATGAAGCTTGAGGGTGGGCAAATGGTCTCCCAAGAGCTTTGCCTGAAAATGGCAGATATAACAGACTTCATCAATCGTGAGGTTAGTGTGTATGTGAATCGTGCTGGCAATGTTTTGGCTGTTGCAGTAGGGGATAACGAAAAGGTTGACCTTCCTCCTGTTGAGGGAAGACGTGGTGCAACTCGTTTGTCCGGTGTACGTTGCATTCATACCCATCCTGGTGGAAATCCTTACCTTTCCGGTGTTGATGTGTCTGCTCTTAAAAATAATCGTTTTGATGCAATGGTTGCCATTGGCGTTGAACCTCAGATAGAGCAATGCCAATTAACCTTTGGCATGATTACTGGTTTAGATAATAATGAGCAATTGGTTGTAGAGCTTTATGGACCGTGTTCTTTGGAGCAGGGTGAGGGTATTTTCTTCCCAAATCTTGTTTCCATGGTTGAACGCATACTGGACAAGCAAACGGGTTCCACTTCCTTAGCACAAACCGAAGAACGTGCCATTCTCGTTGGTATGGAATATGGTGGCATGCTCAACACACTCGGTTGGACTATTGAAGATTCGGTAGAAGAGTTAAAGCAATTGGCAGATACTGCTGGAGCAGTAGTTGTAAAGAAATTTTTGCAAAAGCGTCCTAAACCTGATCCTGCTTTCTTTGTTGGTAAGGGTAAGGTTCAAGAGCTTGCGCTTTTCGCTCAACAGGAAAATATCGATTTGTGTATTTTTGACGATGAACTTTCTCCTGCTCAACAAAGAAATATCGAGCAAGCCATGGGTGTACGTGTACTCGATCGTACTGCGCTTATCCTCGATATCTTTGCTCAAAGGGCTAGAACAAACGAAGGTAAGCTTCAAGTCGAACTTGCACAATTGCAGTACACTCTGCCGAGAATCATGGGTAAGGGCTTAAGTCTTTCTCGTCTTGGTGGTGGCATTGGTACCCGTGGCCCTGGCGAAACTAAGCTAGAAGTTGACCGTAGACGTATTCGTGACCGTATTGCTTATATTAAAGAATGCATTGGCAAGGTTAAGAATGTACGTGATTTGCATAGAGCAGGTCGTAATAAAGCTGAAGTTCCTACTGTCAGTCTTGTAGGTTATACCAACGCAGGCAAGTCTACTCTGTTGAATACTCTAACTAATTCCGATATTTATGCTAAGGACCAACTTTTTGCGACCTTGGATCCTACTACTCGTCAGTTAGAGCTTCCTGATAAACAAGAGGCAATTTTGACAGATACTGTTGGTTTTATTCAACGTTTGCCACATCAACTCGTAGCAGCGTTCCAATCCACTTTGGAAGAGGTTGTGGAAGCGGATGTGCTTCTGCACGTTATAGATGTTAGCCATGAGCTTTACAAGGAGCAAAGTAACGCAGTTTATCACGTGCTTGATGAAATCGGTGCAAAGGATAAAACGATTATTACGGTATATAACAAGATTGATAAGCTTCCTGAAGGTTCTGCGTTGCCAGAACGCTTGGCTAATGAAGAGAATGCTATTTGCGTTAGTGCTAAGGAAAATCTTAATTTAGATAAGCTTCTTGTATTAATCGCTGAAAATTTGAAAATGAAATCGGTCGAAGAGACTTTCTTGATTCCTTACGATAAGAGTGCTCTAGTAAATCGTTTCCATGAAATAGGTACAGTTCTTGAAAGTGAATATCTTGCCGGTGGTACAAAACTCAAGGTAAGACTAGACGCGAGTGCTGTTGCAGAATTTGAAGATTATATTTTTTAGAAATTAGAGGTAAAATATTTTGGTAGATTTTAAAGAAATAGAAAAAAAGGCTTTAGCAGTTGTTGCTAAACATACTCCTTGGCTTGAAGAGGTTGCTCTTTGCAACACTGAAAAAGTAATTTCTGCTTTCCGTAAGCATATGGTAAGTGATTATTATCTGAAACCGACCACTGGTTATGG
>JAKSOJ010000130.1 GCA_024405645.1 Phascolarctobacterium sp.
ACATGTAAGCTTCCGCTATGGAGTTGATGAACCCCAGGTTCTGAAAAATATCTCTCTGGTTATGGAGCCAGGAGTAATGGTTGGTATTGTTGGACCTTCTGGTTCGGGTAAGAGTACATTTGCTAAACTTTTGCAAAAACTCTATGATCCAGAGGAAGGTCGCATTCTTGTTGATGATATAGACATTAGCAAATATGCTCCTAGTGCTTACCGTAGACAAATAGGCAGCGTTCTGCAGGAAAATTATCTTTTCCATGGTACGATTCGTGACAATATTGCTATTTCCAAGCCTGGTGCTAGCAAGGAAGAAATTGAAAACGTTGCTCGTATGAGTGGCGCCTACGATTTCATTATGCAAATGAAAAAAGGCTTTGATACCTTGGTTGGAGAACGTGGAGATTCCCTAAGTGGCGGTCAGAGACAAAAATTGGCCATCAGCCGTGCACTTCTAGTTAATCCCCGTATTTTAATTTTTGATGAGGCTACAAGTGCTTTGGATGCTTTGAGTGAAAAGGAAGTGCTGAATCAAATAGAGAAAATTCGCCATGGACGTACTGTTTTGATGATTGCCCATAGATTGGCAGCTGTGCGTAGAGCCAATATGATTCTCGTTATGTACCAAGGTCATATTGTGGAACACGGTACGCATGAGCAATTGCTAGCGAAAAATGGACTTTATGCCCAAATGTATCATGAACAGGAGGGCGTATAAGATGTTAAAGAAACTTGAAAATTGGCTAGATAAATTAAATATGGATGAGAAGGAATTCCTTCCTCCAGCGATAGAAATTTTAGATAAACCACCTTCTCCCATGGGACGTGTGCTGATTTGGGTAATTATCGGTATTTTCTTTATCACATTGCTATGGGCTTGCGTTGGTGAAATTGATGAGGTTGTAGTTGCTCGTGGCAAGGTCATTCCCAAGGGCTATACCAAGACCTTGCAAGCAGAGGACAAAGGCATTGTCCGCAATATTCTTGTTAAAAATGGCGACCGAGTAACAAAAGGTCAAATTCTTATGGAGCTTGACCGTACAGTGAGTGAGTCCGATTTAAATGCTGTTAAAAAGAATATTGCTTTTTATGAGCTCAATATAGAGCGCATTAATGCGGAATTGGAAAACAGACCTTTAATTATTCCTGCGGATAAGGATTATGATGAAAAGGATCGTTTGCAGCAGCAAAGTCTCTATAATAGTAAGATGATGGAAAAGAATGCTAAAACTGAGTATTTTGATTCGCAAATCCGTCAAAAGCAGGATGCAGTTATGGTTGCTCGTGCTTCGTTAGAGAAAAATAGGCAGCTCCTTGCTATTGCAAGTGATAGAGCTGAATCCAGCGAACGCCTCTATAAAGAAAATGCAGTTGGACGTTTTCAAATGCTTGAATATCGTGCTGCACGCATTGAACTTGAGCAAAATGTAAGTATGGGTAGAGCACAATTGAGTGCGGCAGAGTCCGATGTTTTGAGTGCAACTGGTGCCAAAGCGCAATTTATTGCAGAGTGGAATAAGAATCTCCAACAGGAAATGTTAGGCTGTCGTAAAGAGCTGACAACACTCAAAGAACAGGAACGTAAGGCAGAATTGAAAAATACTTTGATTGAAATCAAGGCTCCTGTTGCAGGTACAGTTCATCAAATGGATATTCATACCCTTGGTGCTGTTGTGCGTGAGGCACAAGGACTTTTGGCAATTGTTCCTGAAGGTACGCCTATGGAAGTTGAAGCTTGGATGGAAAACAAGGATGTAGGCTTTGTGCACGAAGGACAAAAGGTGGAAGTGAAGGTTGATGCTTTCAATTTCCAAAAATTCGGTGTGCTGCCAGGCGAAGTTCGTGAAATATCTGCGGATGCAATTGAACAAAAAGAAGGACAACAGGTTTATCGTGTTATGGTTAAGCTTGAACAGGAAAAACTGGGAACTGACAATAAAAAGCTGTCTGTATATCCTGGTATGAATGTTAGCGCAGAGATTAAGACTCGTAAGAAAAAGATTATCGACTTCTTCTTAGAGCCTTTCCAAACCTATAAGAGTGAAGCATTAAGAGAGAGATAACTTGATCTAAATAATGAAAAAGCCGGACATATGGGTTCGGCTTTTTTTATGGGGGATAATCCATACAGCAAAAAGCCATCCTTGGGTTTAACCTTGGATGACTTTTCGCCTGGAGAGATGTGCTTTATATGAAAGGATCGGAAGAAGATGTTCCTTGTTTGGTTTGTTTGTTGATTTAATTATAATTCTAATTTGAATGATTGTCAGAATACAAAAGGGGACAAAATTAGAGGATTTTTGAGTAATTTTTTACGCATTACAGACGAAAACAAGAAAGGCTGTACAATGGCGATGGGAAATTTCGCATTGTTACAGCCTTCCTTGTAGGAGTGTATGGTAAAAATGAATAGGAGTGTTAGGTGGATTTCTTTGTATTCATCCATAATCCATGGATATTGCAGTAAGCATAGGCTGCTCGGATTATTTCATCCTTGCCTATGATAAAATTCGTGTTGGGAATTTCCTCGTGTTTGAAATAATGACGATATGCACCATGGTTAGTTTCTAGCTGGATCCATTTAATATAATGATTGTTTAGGCTGGGATGCAGATCGCTGCTTACCTTGACGTTTACGATTGTAAATTTTACAGCAGAATTCGGTGGGCAGGTTATTTCGTGGGTGGTAATGATAGGAAGATGCCTATCAGATGAGCCAGTAGCTTCTTCTGAATTTAGGATGGTCATTTTCTTGCCACAACACATGGGGGCCAAACCACCATCCTCGACTTTCTCTACCAGATTACCGCATATTTTACAAATATAGAACTTACTCATGGTATTTGCTCCTTTGGGCTACGACCTCGCAAAAGACCACCTTAGGGATAACCTGGGGTGGTCTTTCACTTGGAGAGGTGTTATATGAATAGGAGAGAAGATGTTATTCTATTTATATTTAGTTTTCAAAATGGCTATGCAGTTAAGCACTATTTCTCTTTGCATTCGCATTTCCAAAGTCCGTGGATGTTGCAGTAAGCATAAACAGCCAAGGGTTTTTCATGCTTGCAAAGCTTAAAGCAAACCTTGGGCGCACAGCCGGGTCTTAGCCATCTGCATTGGCTTCCTTGATCTGTTAGAAGGCAAACCCATTCGATGGAGTGCTTGTCTCCCATGGGATGGTCCTCTTCACCAACATTAACATGGACGGTGCAACCCTCCTTGCAGCATACTGGAACATGCTTTTCAACAGCCGCATCTACGGTGTTGGCCTTGAGCAGTTCCATCTCTTCACCGCAACAGGATAGGGGCATGCCACTGTCCTTAATCATTACAACCATGTTACCGCATTGTTTACATCTGTAAATTTTTGCATCCATTAGCCTCGCCTCACTTTCTTGAATTTGGAAGTAGAATAATATTGGCATTCAAAACCCGGGAACATATTTGATAGTTTACATATGCTCTTTGGTGTTTTGTTGGCTTAATTATAATTCAGCCTGCTTGTATTGTCAGACTATCTCGAGCAACGAAGTTCCTTTTCTTTTGCGTAAATTTTTACGCATGCTACGGAGGAAATCCTTTGAAAAACGTCGCAAAGATGTTATAATTTAGGGAGGAAAGAGAGTTATCTTCTGATAGGAGGTATAGTTATGGAAATTTGTGAAGCTTTACGAGAATCTCGCAATCTGAGTGGCAAATCCCAGGAATATATGTCTATGGAATTAGGCATTGCTAGAAAAACAGTTCAGAACTGGGAAAAGGGCGTCAGTGAACCTTCTTTGGGACAAGCGATTGAATGGTTCAAGCTTCTGGACATTAATCCGTTGCCATATCTTTTTCAGGTAGTGTATCCCGACATGGACGGAATTAGCAGTAAGGATGATATTGCGACTATTCGCAAAGGATTGGATAATTTGTTGCTTTCTATGCCAGATGAAGGCATCAGACAACTTATGTATTTGTTCTATGGAGATCATGGTAGTTCTCCTAGGGCTGTTTTGAATATGCTCACGGCGCATTTGCAGACTCCCATGGGTGCAAGGGTATCCCATGGCAATGTTATTCTCAAAAACTATGAAATGGCACGGAAAAAGGGCCGCTTGACTGATGAGAATCACATTCAGCCAAATGTTGAGCTTCTTAAAGCAGCTATTGCCAAAGGGGAAGAGGCAGAGGTCAAGGATGCAAGCGCCTATGTTTTGGATAAACTCTAAAAATTAATATAAAAATAAAGACCACCTTTGGTTTTTCAAGGGTGGTCTTTCGCTTTGATTATAACTTATAAATATTTTTTAAATCTGCTCTAGGAGTGGTGTAATAGGTTTTTTGATTGGTGAAAATAACGAAGCCTAGTTTGGAGCCTGCCGGCTTTTTTACGAAGCGTCGTTCCACGCAATCTACAGGAACATTACTGCCACTAGAAGCTTTGGAG
>JAKSOJ010000131.1 GCA_024405645.1 Phascolarctobacterium sp.
TTAAACGGCACCTATGTAGATGATTCTGCTGTACCTGCTTATAGCAACGATTTAGATTTCTAATTAATAAAGCTAAAGCCTGATCTCATACGAGGTTAGGCTTTAATTCTGTCTCGAGCTACTAAAATATTGAGATGATTTCTAAAATTTAGTATAATTATTTTGGTAATAGATAGAGAGTTTATATCAAATAATCAATTTTTGATAAATTTATGGTGATTTTTCCAATATTTGCTTAAGCAAAGGAGGTAAGAACAATGACTAAACAAGACTTTATGCAAGAGGCAATTAACGAGGCTTATGACGGAATTAAGCAAAGTCATGGCGGTCCTTTTGGTTGCGTTATCGTTAAAGATGGCAAAATAATCGGTAGGGGACATAATACAGTTGTAAAGGATAACGATCCTACCTGTCATGGTGAAATGAATGCAATTCGCAATGCTTGCCGAGCTATCAAAAACTTCTCTTTAGAGGGCGCTGAACTTTATACTACTGGTGAACCTTGTCCTATGTGTGCTACTGCAATTGCTTGGGCGAATATTAGCAAGGTTTATTATGGTTGCACAATCGCTGATAATGAAGATATAGGCTTTAGAGACAAAGTTTTTGCAGAAGGCGAATTGGCTTATACAAGCGAAGAATTTGGCAGAAAGGAATGCCTTGATTTATTCGCAGACTACAAAAATATGGACCATACTAATTATTAAATTTATTGTAACAAAAATTACAAAATTTCTTAAAAACCCCTTGCGTGCAGGGGGTTTTTGTGTTAAAATACTTGGAGTGTAAAAATACACACGTAGGGGAATCTATGCCCTTGTTGACGTTTTGCCGCGTTTCGGCTATGAAATGATCCCTACGGAGGAAAAAACAGGAGGAACTCTAAAATGGCTATTATCTCTATGAAACAACTGCTCGAAGCTGGTGTACACTTTGGTCACCAAACCCGTCGTTGGAACCCGAAGATGGCTCAATACATCTTCACCGAACGCAATGGTATCTACATCATTGACCTGCAAAAAACCGTAAAGAAAGTTGACGAAGCTTACAACTTCATTCGTGACATTGCAGCTCAAGGCGAAAACATCCTTTTCGTTGGTACCAAAAAACAAGCTCAAGAAGCTATGAAAGAAGAAGCTACTCGTTGCAACATGTACTATGTTAACGAACGTTGGTTGGGTGGCATGATGACCAACTTCAAAACCATCCAAACTCGTATTGCTCGCCTTCGTAAACTCGAAGCTATGGAAGCTGACGGCACTTTCGATGTACTTCCTAAGAAAGAAGTTATCGGCCTGAAACATGAAATGGAAAAACTTTCCAAATTCTTGGGCGGCATCAAAGACATGAAGAAACTCCCTGGCGCTCTCTTCATCGTTGACCCCCGCAAAGAACACAATGCTGTTCTCGAAGCTCACAAACTGAACATTCCTATCGTTGCAACTGTTGACACCAACTGCGATCCTGACGAAATCGATCATGTAATCCCTGCAAACGACGATGCAATCCGCGCAGTTAAACTCTTAACCGCTAAAATTGCTGACGCTGTTCTTGAAGGTCGTCAAGGCATGCAAGTTGAAGAAGCTCCTGCTGAAGCAGCTGCTGACGCTGAATAATTTTTACTTGTTAGATAGATATTTGGAGGATTAAAAATGGCTCAAATTACTGCTGCATTAGTTAAAGATCTCCGTGAACGTACCGGTGCTGGTATGATGGACTGCAAAAAAGCTCTGAGCGCATGCGACGGCGATATGGACAAAGCTATCGACTTCCTGCGTGAAAAAGGCTTGGCTGCTGCTGCTAAAAAAGCTGGCCGTATTGCTGCTGAAGGTGTTGTAGGCTCCTTCGTATGCTCCGAATGTGGCGCTGGCGCAATCGTAGAAGTTAACTGCGAAACCGACTTCGTTGCTAAAACCGATAACTTCAAAGCATTGGTTGCTTCCATTGCTGAACATATCGTAAAAACCAATCCTGCTGATGTTGATGCTCTTCTCGCATCCGACATGGGCGGCAAAACCGTTCAAGACGTTGTAACCGAAGCAATCGCTAAAATCGGTGAAAAAATCACCGTTCGTCGTTTTGCTCGTTATGAAAACAAAGAAGGCGTTGTTGCAGCTTACATCCATATGGGCGGCAAAATCGGCGTTCTTGTTAACATGAACGGTGGCAATGCGGAACTCGGCAAAGACATCGCTATGCAAGTTGCAGCTGCTAACCCCAGCTACCTCAACCGTACTCAAGTTCCTACCGCTGAACTCGAACACGAAAAAGAAGTACTTGCTGAAAAAGCTAAAAACGAAGGCAAACCCGCTAACATCATCGAAAAAATGCTTATCGGCCAAGTTAACAAATACTACAAACAAGTATGCTTGGTTGACCAAGAATATGTTAAAGACGGCGATCTGACTGTTGGCAAACTCTTGAAACAAAACAATGCTGATGTAACCGAATTCACTCGCTTCCAAATGGGTGAAGGCCTTGAAAAACGCCAAGACGATTTCGCAGCAGAAGTTATGGCTCAAGTTAAAGCTTAATCTTATTAATAATTAACCGTGCATAGCACAATGTAATACGGACGGTCCGCTGTGAAGTTCGCACATGAACGTCTATGAATCTTAGGAGGAAAAAATGAACATTATTGAAGTATTAGAACAAGAACAACTTCGCAACGACATTCCTGAATTCCAAGCAGGTGACACCGTAAAAGTATATTGCAAAATCATCGAAGGTAACCGTGAACGTATCCAATTGTTCGAAGGCGTTGTAATCGCTCGTTCTGGCTCTGGCGTACGTGAAACCTTCACCGTTCGTCGTATTTCTTATGGCGTAGGCGTTGAAAGAATGTTCCCTGTACATAGCCCTCGTATCGACAAGATCGTTGTTTCTCGTCGTGGTATCGTTCGTCGTGCAAAACTGTACTATCTGCGTAACCTCACTGGTAAAGCAGCTCGTATTCGCGAACGTCGCTAATCAGTTCATAGAACAAATTGAAGGGGATTGCTTAATGCAATCCCTTTTTTATATCGAAAATTATTTTACTAATGTATTCGTTTATGATAAAATATATTGGTAAATTTCTATAAAAGGAGGCTCCATCTTGAGCAGAAAAAATGAGTCTTCATGGCAAGATACTGCATCCGATTGGTTAGTATCAATCATAGTTGCAGTTGCACTTGCTTTCTGTATTCGTACTTTTTTAGTTGAACCTTATATGGTATCTGGTAGTTCCATGTACCCTTCATTACATAATCGCGAAAGACTTGTCGTAGATAAGTTAAGCTACTTCATTACTGATCCTGTTAAGGGCGAAATCATTGTTTTCAGATATCCTAAGGATCAAACTCGTGACTTTATCAAACGCGTAATCGCTGTTGCTGGTGATACCATTGAAATGCGCAATGGTAAAGTTCTTGTTAATGGCAATGTAATTGAAGAGAACTATATCTGGAAAGACGATCCTAAAGGTAAAAACTCTTCTGATTTCCGTAAAACTGTAGTTCCTAATGGTACCATTTTCGTGTTAGGTGACAACCGTAATAATTCCGAGGACTCTCGTTTCAAAGACGTAGATTTCGTTCCTCTGAAATTAGTAAAAGGTCGTGCACTTTTCTGTTTCTGGCCTACTGATCGCATTAGAAAAATAGTTCCAGACAGCGGTATTGTTAAGAAATAGTGGACATTCAAGATTTTAAAATTCAATGGTTTCCCGGTCATATGACTAAGGCTAAGCGTATGATGGAAAGTCAGCTAAAGCTTGTAGACGTTGTTGTCGAAATGCTTGATGCTCGCATTCCTCGTTCTAGCTCTAATCCCATGCTCCAGGATTTACTTGGTGCTAAACCTAAGGTAATTGCTATCAACAAAACTGATATGGCAGATGGTGCTAAAACCGACCTTTGGTTTAACAAGATTAAGAATTCTGGTCACCCTGTTTGCAAGGTGGATTGTTCCACTGGCAAGGGTGTTAAGCAAATGATTGCTGCTATTCAACTTGCCGCTAAGCCCGTCATTGATAAATGGCTCAAAAAGGGTGTTAAAAACCGTCCTGTCAGAGTTATGATAGTTGGTATTCCTAACGTAGGTAAATCCACTCTCATTAACCGTCTTGTTGGCAAGAACAAGGTTGTGGCTGCGGACAAGCCCGGTGTTACACGTGGGCAACAATGGATCACAATTGCCAAAGGCTTGGAGTTATTAGATACTCCTGGCGTTCTTTGGCCCAAATTTGAAGATCCGTATGTAGGTTTTGCACTGGCCGCTACGGGTGCCGTAAAAGAAGATATTTTCGATTGGGAGCAAATGGTAGAGCTTTTAATAGCTTTTCTCATGGAAAAATATCCTTCTGAACTGCAAACTAAATATAATATTAACTTAGAGAATAGTGATAACGTCGGGGCAGTATTGACGAAAATTGCCGTAT
>JAKSOJ010000132.1 GCA_024405645.1 Phascolarctobacterium sp.
TTAAATCAGCAACAAATACTTTAGCATGTAGTTAAGGTGTAAAGTTGCTGATTTTTTCTTTTCAAGCCTTGTTAAAAAAGGGGCTTTTTGGTACAATTAAAGTTGGAAAAAAATCTGTAAGTATTTACTTTCTATATATAGGAGGATTATTTTGGAGAAGCTGATTGTTAAAGGTGGAAATCGATTAGTTGGCACAGTTAAAACAAGTGGTGCAAAAAATGCGGTTCTCCCTATCATTGCTGCGGCCATTTTAGGCGAAACTCCTAGTCATTTGGACGAAGTACCCATGTTAGAGGATGTTCGTACTATCAGCGAAGTATTAAGATGCTTAGGTGTTGGCGTTACTTGTCCTGAACCTAATGTTTTAGATATAGACAGTTCTTCAATTACTTCTTGTGAGGCACCATATGAATTGGTGCGCACAATGCGCGCTTCTTTCTTAGTTATGGGTCCACTTTTGGCTCGTGTCGGTAAAGCACGTATTTCTATGCCAGGTGGTTGTGCTATTGGTGCTAGACCTATCGATATTCATTTGAAGGGATTTGAAGCTCTTGGTGCTAAGATTGAACAGGGACATGGTTATATCGAAGCAAGTGCTCCTAATGGGCTCAAAGGTACTACTATTTATTTCGATTTTCCAAGTGTTGGCGCAACTGAAAATGTTTTAATGGCCGCTGTTCTTGCGGAAGGAACTACCATTATTGAAAATGCTGCTGAAGAACCGGAAATCGTTGCTTTGGCAAATTATTTGAACAAAATGGGTGCTCATATTCGTGGTGCAGGTACCGATACTATTCGTGTTGAAGGCGTTGAAAAGCTTCATGGCTCTGATTACATTATTATTCCTGACCGTATTGAAGCAGGTACATATATGATTGCTGCTGCTATGACTGGCGGCGATGTCATCGTTGAAAATATCTTACCAGAACATCAAAAGCCTTTGATTGCTAAACTTCGTGAGGCTGGTGCTATTGTAGAAGAGGATATTGATAAGGTTCGTGTTACTGCGAATGGACCTTTGAAGGCTGTTGCAGTAAAGACATTGCCATATCCTGGTTTCCCTACAGATATGCAAGCGCAAATGATGGCAATGATGGTTGTATCTGAAGGTCGCAGTAAAGTAACTGAAACGGTTTTTGAAAATCGTTTTATGCATGTTGTTGAACTAAACCGTATGGGTGCAAATATTATTACTGAAGGTCGTAGTGCCGTCATAGAGGGACCATCTCGCTTAACTGGATGTGATGTTCGCGCTACCGATTTACGTGCGGGTGCAGCTATGATTCTTGCAGGTCTTGTGGCTGAAGGCACTACCCGTATTGGTGACATCTATCATATTGATAGGGGCTACGAAGAAATAGTAGCCAAGTTTAAAGCGCTTGGCGCAGATATTGAACGCATTAGTTTTGATTAAGCAATTTACTTAATTATTTTGCAAGAGGTAAAAATTATGTTTAAGACTATGGACATTGGCATAGACTTAGGTACTGCTAATATTCTTGTTTATGTAAAGGGTAAGGGCGTTGTACTCAGCGAGCCCTCTGTTGTTGCTATTGATAAAAAGAAAAATAAAGTTTTGGCTGTTGGCAACGATGCTCGTGAGATGCTCGGTCGTTCTCCTGGAACCATCGCTGCAATCCGTCCGCTGCAAGATGGTGTTATCGCTAATTATACTGTAACCCAAAAGTTATTAGCGTATGTAATTGAAAAGGTTGCAGGAAAAAACATTTTCTTCAAGCCACGTGTTATGACATGTGTGCCTATTGGTATTACATCCGTTGAAAAACGTGCTGTTATGGAAGCTACCACTCAAGGTGGTGCATCAAAAACCTATTTGATTGAAGAACCTTTGGCTGCTGCTTTGGGTGCGGGTATCGATATTACTGTTCCTCGTGGTAACATGATAGTTGATATTGGTGGCGGTACAACCGATATTGCGGTTATTAGCTTGGGCGGTATTGTTGTATGCTCTTCCATTCGTGTTGGTGGCGATCATTTTGATGAAGCGATTATGAATCATGTTCGTAAGGAACATAATGTAATGATTGGTGAACGTACTGCTGAAGAAATCAAATGGCAAGTTGCTTCTGTTTCTCCTAATGGACGTAAAGAAAGCATTGAAGTTCGTGGCCGTGATTTACTTACTGGCCTTCCTAGAACTTTCTCTGTTACTTCAGACGATTGCAGAATCGCTTTAAAAGATTCTGTTGATGCTATTTTAGCTAGAATTCACTCTGTTTTAGAAGAATGTCCGCCTGAACTTGCTTCAGACATTGTCGATAACGGCATCTACATTACTGGTGGTGGTGCTCTTCTAGATGGATTTGCAGAGGTTCTGCAAAAAGAAACTGGTATTACTACTTATGTTGCAGATAATCCGCTACAATGTGTTGCTTTGGGAACAGGCAAGGCTTTGGAAAATCTTGATCGTCTGCATCCTGGTATGATTTATAATTCATCCAATTTAATTTGATTTTATGATACACAGCTTCGGCTGTGTATCTTTCCTTTATTATGCAATTATTATTAAAATTAATCGTAACAATTTCATTAATGCTTTCTGCTTCCATGGCGTTAGCAGCTCCAATAACAAATCTTCGCTCAAGCGTAACTGATGCAAGAGTTCGCTTTGTAGTAGATTCAACCGCTCCTGTAACATTTAAAGTTCAACGAAATGCTAAGGGTATAGTTGTAGATTTGACAAATTCTTTTGCCAGAAAAACTAATATGGCTGTTAAAGATGTGGTGGTAAAAGGAGCAATTCTAGAGCCAACGACGAAACAATCGAGTCGTTTGACTATTTCAACATCTAAAAATTGCGAGTATAAAATATTTAGTTTAAAAAATCCGCATCGATTAGTTATAGATGTTTATCGCATTTCCATTGTAAAACGCAAGACAAACATTGCAAATGGTGTTGACTATACCTTTGTACAAGATGAATTAAATGGGAAACAGTTTCAGGCTTATATTTTGGAGATAGATAAAGAGGCAAATTACGATTTGGTTCCTTTTTCTTGTGCTGGAGCATATAATGGGCGTGGTTCTCTGTTAAAAGAAAGTAATAATTGTAAACTTTTGGCTGCAATTAATTCATCTTATTTTGATTCTGATGGATGGGTAATTGGTAATACTAAGCTTAATGGCATGTTCATTAGTTCTGACTATAATCCTAGATCCGGATTTGCATCTTATGGAAAGCATCATTTCATTTTCAAGGACTTACTTTATCAAGGGACTGTAACTTTGCCAGGCGGTAAGAGCGTGAACTTAAAGGGCATGAACAGACTTCGCATAGTTGATGATTTTGTTCTTTATAACGAACATTTTGGAACAAGCACAAAAACCAATGAATGGGGACGCGAGGTAAAGATTAAAAATGGTCGCGTAATTGATATAAACGATCGAGGTAATATGAAAATTGAGCCTGGAACCTATGTGCTTAGTGCCCACGGTATTGCCAAAGGGTATTTGGCAGGGATAAAACTAGGTGACAAAATCTCTATCAAAGAAACACTGGGACAATCTCAAGCTGACCAGATGAAAGTAGTTGTAACAGGTGGACCTCTTTTGGTTGAAAATGGCTTCGTTAATGTTCGCGTTAAGGAAGAGAAAATTCCAAATGATATTGCTAACGGTAGATCTCCTCGTACTGCTCTTGGTATAAAAAAAGATGGCTCTTTAATTCTTCTTGTAGTCGATGGTAGAAGTGCAACCTCTTGTGGTATGACTTTGTCTGAATTGGCTCAATATTTAATTAAGCTTGGTGCCTACAACGCTGTAAATTATGATGGTGGTGGCTCGAGCGAAATGGTAATAAAAGGACGCATTGTAAATAATCCTTCTGATGGACGTGAGCGTTTAGTTAGTATGGGATTAGGTGTAATGCCAAATTAAATTCTCATTTATATTTTAAAAATTTGTTTGTTTTGGCAAACTTGAAAAATGACTTCTAGAGCAGTATAATTTAATATATAAAAGTGTTTTCTTTAATATTTTTATTAAGGTATAACTAGCGCAAGCCGGCGACACTTTCGTCGGCTTTTCTATATAGAGGAGTTAAGATGAGAATATTTCTTTTTGCTTTGGTGCTTTTGTCTCAATTGGCAGTTGCTTTTGCAAATGTCTCCATAATGCCAGTGCGTGATATAAAGCCAGGTATGCAAGGCATTGGTAAAACTGTCATCGAAGGGGATACTATAGAAGACTTTGATGTGGAAGTTATAGGCGTAAATGGTCGAGAGATTACAGGCCAAAGCATTTTGGTTCGCTTGTCTGGTGATTTAATTGAAAAAACTGGTGGTGTGGCTCAGGGAATGAGTGGGAGTCCAGTATATATTGATGGTCGTTTAGTAGGTGCTGTTGCATTTGGAAAGACTTT
>JAKSOJ010000133.1 GCA_024405645.1 Phascolarctobacterium sp.
GACTCCATTGTTGTTTGTCCGTCCCAAACCTTGACTAACAAGGAATACCATATGCTCCGTGATTCTGCTCTCAAGATTATCAGAGCATTGAAGATTCAAGGTGGTTGTAACGTACAATTTGCCTTGGATCCGGACTCCTTCCAATACTATTTGATCGAAGTAAATCCTCGTGTGTCTAGATCCTCTGCATTGGCTTCCAAAGCAAGTGGGTACCCCATTGCAAGAGTAAGCGCAAAGATTGCCGTTGGTTTAAGACTTGACGAAATTCCTCTGGCTAACACCTTAGCAAGCTTCGAGCCAGCCTTGGACTATGTAGTTTCCAAGATGCCGCGTTTCCCCTTTGATAAATTCTATGATGCAAACAATAGCTTAGGAACCCAAATGAAGGCTACAGGCGAGGTTATGAGCGTTGGTAGAACTTTCGAAGAAAGTATTCTTAAGGCAATTCGTTCTTTGGAAATTGGTTTGTTCCATCTCTACTCTGCTAAATTTGATTCCTTTGCAACTGATAAGCTTAAAGCTTACATCAAAGAGGGTACTGACGATAGAATTTACGCATTGGCAGAGCTTCTCCGTCGCGATGTTAGCGAAGAAGAAATCTATAACATTTCTTGGATTGATCCCTTCTTTACTAGAGGCCTTAAGAATATCATCAACATGGAAAAGGTTGTTAAAGCCAATGTTGGTAATATGGAAGTGCTCAAAGAGGCTAAGAAGATGGGCTTTGGCGACAAAACCATTGCTTGGCTGTGGGGAATGAACCAAAGAGAAGTTTGGAACCTGAGAAAAGCGAAGGACATCTTCCCTGTTTATAAAATGATTGATACTTGCGCAAGCGAGTTTGAAAGCTATGTTCCGTACTTCTATTCTACTTACGAAGACGAAAACGAAACCATCATTTCCGATAAAAAGAAGATTATTGTTTTAGGCTCCGGTCCTATCAGAATTGGTCAAGGCGTTGAATTTGACTATTCCACTGTTCATGCCATTAAAACCATCAAAGAAGCAGGCTACGAAGCAATCATCATCAACAATAATCCGGAAACCGTTTCCACCGACTATACAACTAGCGATAAGCTGTATTTTGAACCTCTTTGCGTTGAAGATGTAATGAACATCATCGAGCAAGAAAAGCCTGAAGGCGTTATCGCAATCTTAGGTGGCCAAACTGCGATTAACTTGGCAGAACCCTTGATGGAATACGGCGTGAAGATTATCGGTACTGATTGCGAGGCTATTGAAAAGGCCGAAAATAGAGATGCTTTTGAAAAAGTTCTTAAAGAGTTAAATATTCCTCAACCAAAGGGTATGGCAGTTACCAATATCGAAGATGGCGTTAGAGCTGCTAATGAAATTGGCTATCCTGTACTTGTACGTCCTAGCTTCGTACTTGGTGGTCGTGCTATGCAAATCGTTTCTAAAGAAGCAGATATGCGCCATTACCTGAAATATGCGGTTGAAGTTGACGTAGACAAGCCCGTTCTTGTTGACCGTTATATTAAAGGCAAAGAAGTCGAGGTTGACGCAATTTGCGATGGCAAGGATGTATTTGTTCCTGGCATTATGGAATTGGTAGAAAGAACTGGCGTCCACTCTGGTGACTCCATGAGCGTATATCCTCCTTTCAGCATTTCTGATAAGGTTAAGGGAACCATCCTGAGATATGCTAAGAAGCTGGGCTTGGGCATTGGCATTGTTGGTTTGTTCAATATCCAATTCATTGTAGACGATAAAGATGATGTTTATATCATCGAAGTAAATCCTAGATCCTCTAGAACTGTGCCCTTCCTTAGTAAGGCAACTGGTTATCCTTTGGCGGATATTGCAACCCTGGCAATTTTGGGTGTAAGCCTCAAGGAACAAGGTATTTTCGAAATTTACCCTGATGAAAAGGATATGTGGTATGTTAAGGCTCCTGCCTTCTCCTTTGCAAAACTCAAGGGCATGGACGCATACCTTTCTCCGGAAATGAAGTCCACTGGTGAAGCTATTGGTTACGATAAGAAGCTGCACCGTGCAGCCTACAAGGCTTTGATTGCCTCTGGCTTGCATTTGCAAAATTACGGAACAGTAATCGTTACCTTGGCAGACGAAGATAAGCCTGAAGCTTTACCTTTGGTAAAACGTTTCTATGATATGGGCTTCAACATTGAAGCTACAACAGTTACTGCTCAATTCCTTAAGGAGCATGGTATTAAAACGAGAGTTAGACACAAACCTTCCGAGGGTAGTGACGAGATTCTGCAATCCATTCGTGCTGGTTATGTAAGCTATGTAATCAATACAAGAGCTATTCTGTCCGGCGTACACTATGAAGATGGTGTTGCCATTAGAAGATGTGCTATTGAAAATAATGTAACCATGTTTACCAGCTTGGATACTGTTAGAGTTTTGCTCGATGTGCTTGAAGAATTAACAATTTCTGTTTCTAGAATATTTTAATTATAGTTAATTTAAGGCAATGGGGCATTCTCCTAAAGAGAGTGCCCTCTTTTTTAGGGAGTTATAAGGAGAGTATTATGGTTAAGTATGTATTTGTCACCGGTGGTGTTGTATCTGGTTTAGGCAAGGGTATAACTGCTGCAAGTCTTGGTCGTCTCCTCAAAGCTAGGGGCTACAAGGTAACAATGCAAAAGTTCGACCCATACATTAATATGGACCCTGGCACTATGAACCCCATCCAACATGGCGAGGTTTTCGTAACCGAGGATGGTATTGAAACTGACCTTGATTTGGGACATTACGAAAGATTTATCAACGAAAATCTGGGCAAAAATGCCAATGTAACTACTGGTAAGATTTACTGGTCCGTACTGAATAAAGAAAGACATGGGGACTATGGTGGAGGAACTGTACAGGTTATTCCCCATATTACCAATGAAATAAAGAGCAATATCTATCAAGCAAAGGATGAAACTGACGATACCATTTCCATTATCGAAATTGGTGGCACTGTTGGTGACATCGAAAGTCAACCCTTCCTGGAAGCATTTCGTCAATTCCAAGCAGAGGTTGGTCGTGAAAATGCCATTATGATTCAGGTAACTCTCATTCCTTACCTGAAGGCTAGTGGCGAAATGAAAACTAAGCCTACCCAAATGAGCGTTAAGGCTCTCCAAAGTATGGGTATTTGGCCTAATATTTTGGTTTGTCGTAGTGATTATCCAGTTGATGAGGATATGCGTAGAAAGATTGCGCTGTTCTGTAACGTTAAACCTGAGCATGTGCTGCAAAATTTGGATGCAAAATCCTTATACGAAGTTCCTTTGATGATGGAAGAGGAGAACCTTGCTAAGGCTGTTTGTGAGTGCCTCAATTTGCCATGTCCTGAGCCGGATTTGACTGCGTGGAAAAAGATGGTGGATGACTACAATAATCCTGAACACAAGGTTACAATTGCTCTTGTAGGTAAATATATCTCCCTGCACGATGCTTATTTATCCGTTGTTGAATCCTTAAAGCATGGTGGTATTGCCAATAAGACTGAAGTGGAAATCAAATGGATTGATTCCGAAGAGGTTACTCCAGAAACTGCAGAAGAACTTTTGGGGGATGTGCAAGGTATTATTGTTCCTGGTGGCTTTGGTAATCGTGGTACAGAGGGTAAGATTGAAGCAATTAATTATGCAAGAACTCACAAGATTCCTTTCCTGGGCTTATGCTTAGGTTTGCAGCTTTCCATCGTGGAATTTGCAAGACATGTATGTGGACTTGCTGGGGCTAATAGTATCGAACTTGATCCTGAGACTAAGTACCCTGTTATTGCTCTTATGCCAGAACAAAATGGTGTAGTAAATCTTGGCGGTACTTTACGTCTAGGTGCATATCCTTGCGTTTTAAAAGAAGGCTCTTTGGCAAACAAGGTTTATGGGGCAGTGGAAATTTCCGAGCGTCATAGACATAGATATGAAGTTAACAATGATTTTAGAGAGGTTTTGGAAGCAAATGGCATGACTTTGTCCGGACTTTCTCCTAATGGTCATATTGTTGAGATGATTGAAATAGCAGATCATCCGTATTTTATTGCAACTCAAGCTCATCCCGAATTTAAATCTAGACCGGATGCTCCCCATCCGCTGTTTAGAGGCTTAGTTGAGGCAGCAGTGAAGATGTTGTAAAATACTGAAGGCTGAATTCGAAATTATAAAAAACCGACTCCTCATGTATTTTGAGAAGTCGGTTTATTAATTAATAAGGGAAATTGGCTTTATTTAATAAGGTATAAATTTCTAATGCTCAATAGAGGCTTGTTTGACAATAAGGATAATAAAAACTATAATAATTTCAAATTTTCTTATTGAATTTAGTGTTTCTAACAGCAAGGTGGACTGAATGTTTTGGAATGAT
>JAKSOJ010000134.1 GCA_024405645.1 Phascolarctobacterium sp.
CTTCCAAACCTAAATAACCTGCATCAGATTTAGTATTAGAGCCAAACACTGCTCCACAACCAAGATAGGTTGCTCCATCCATCAGAGCTTGGTTTGCTTCCTCAACATTATGAGCACTAACGCCAATAATGAAGCCATAGCTTCTAGCAAGTTCACGAGCAACCTTGCAAGGCAAATCACTTTGTCCAAGATGAACACCAGCTGCACCAACTGCCAGTGCAACATCTACTCGATCATTGATAATAAGCGGCACAGAAAACTCATCGCAAATGGCTTTCAGTTTCTTTGCCATCTCATACATTGCTCCGCCATCTTGATTCTTGGCGCGATATTGCACCATGGTTACTCCACCCTTGAGGGCTTCACGAACAGCTTTACATAAATCCTTGCCATTGAGACAAGCTTCATCAGTAACTAAATAACATGAATAATCTATTTTCATTTCACCTTTTGCTCCGGAGCTAAATTAACTAAATTCCATTTACTGGTTACATGGTAAACGCAGTCCATAAGACGAACCTTGAACATTCCTGGTCCATCCTTCTTCTCCATCAAATTTGCAGCTAATTCTGCACTTTGACCCATAATTACAACGCCGAGTGCTGCGGCAACCAATTTGTCTTCGCTTATAGCGGCACATGCAGCTACCAAAGAAGATGTCATGCAACCACTACCAGTAATTTCTTTTAAAAGAGGGTGACCATTGTTGAGCATTAAAGCTCTTTTACCATCAGAAATATTGTCAACTAAACCAGTTACAGCAAATACGCAGTTGTATTTTTTAGCTGCATCCTTGGCAATTCTAAGTGCAACTCCATCTCCCGCAGTTTCCATTTCGGTATCTACACCACGGCCATTTGCTTCACCTGTCAACAATGCACTACATTCGGACAAATTGCCACGAACAATGGTTATCAATCCCATATTCAAAAGCTTGATAGCAAAATTGAGACGAATCGGAGATGCCATAACTCCTACGGGGTCTAAAACTACCGGAATTTTATTAACCTTTGCGCAAATAGCACTTCTTTCCATTGCCTCAGCCTTTGCTTTGTTAATCATGCCAAGATTAAGAACCAAAGCATTAGCATTGCAGGTAATGTCCTCTACCTCTTCTTCCCAATCTGCCATAACAGGGCGAGCACCTGCTGCATAACAAATGTCAGCACAGCTTTCGATTGTTACATAGTTAGTAATATGATGCACAACAGGATGTTCTGCACGTAATTTTTCAACTAAAACACCAAAAGAATTTTTCAAATCCATTATTCTAACATGCCAGCCTTTCTCCAAAGGTCTACAAAATGATGAGTAGGACCACAGCCACTACCGAGCTCAATACCATGTTCGATAGCAGTTGTAACATAAGCTTTAGACGCCTTAACAGCTTCTTCGACACTCATGCCTTTAGCCAAATTAGCAGCCAAAGAGCTAGAAAGTGTACAACCAGTACCATGAGTATTTTTAGTATCAACGCGTTCGGAAGTAAACCAAATCTCTTTATTGCCATCGTATAATAGGTCGTCAGCGGTATCAGTTAAATGGCCACCTTTTACTAAAACGGCTTTGGGTCCCATAGCTAGGATTTTTTTAGCAGCCTCAAGCATAGTTGCCTTATCTTCAACCTTCATGCCAGTAATTGCTTCGGCCTCAGGCAGATTAGGAGTAACCAAGCTAGCCAAAGGAAGAAGTTCTGCAATCAAGGTCTCACATGCTTCAGGTTGCAAAAGCGGATAGCCGCTCTTAGAAATCATTACTGGGTCGCAAACAATAATACTAGGTTTATATTTTTTCAAAGAAGCAGCAATTGTTTTAATAATATTAGGACGAGAAACCATACCAATTTTTACTGCATCCACACGAATATCATCAAACACAGCTGCGATTTGAGCCTCGATAACATCTTCATCAATATCTTGAACCTTGGTTACGCCACAAGTATTTTGGGCAGTAACAGCAGTAATAACACTCATGCCAAAGGTTCCATGAGCAGCAAAGGTTTTCAAATCCGCTTGAATACCAGCTCCGCCAGAAGAGTCACTGCCAGCAATTGTAAGAAGATTTTTCATTTTATGTACTCCTTTTAAAAAGATTTAATTAAAAGTATTCATTGTTATAAGTTCTAAGTTTTGGGAACAATTGGTCCAATAGTGCCAATTTCGTTGCATCCTTGACTTTTATTAGTCCAGTTTCTGCTAATTCACTAGCAGTAAATGCACCCATATACATTTGTGTAAAAGCAGCCATCCCCATAGTAATATCTTCATTATCCATGGTTGAGCTAACTCCTAATTGCCCACTATCAGCAATCAGCTTCAACATATGATTATTGCGTTCGATCAAATCATCAGTCAAAAGGATATTTACCTCACCGATAATAGACTTATTCGCAGGTTTAATATCTGCCAAAGCTCTACGAGCATCAATGCAACGAGCCATCATAAAAGGTGCAATACCGCCTGTCAGAGCCTGGTCGTTGAAGTTTAGATAAGTCTTATCCCATTCTGGAGCAAGCCAAACAAATTCTTCTGCATCACTCTTATGCTGAGCGGCGAAATTCAAGAAAGCAAATTTTGTTTCATTAGTTAACGCAATTATCTCAATCGCATTAAATGTTCCGTCAGTCAATTTATAGAACATATAGCCAGTGGGTTTATCATCCTCACTAGCATATACACATTGAACCTTTTCTGCTTGGTTAACGGCAATAAGCTTATTCCATTGGAATTCCGTTCTCATAGGAACTCCAGACATATTTTCAGTAAATGCTTGGTAAAGAGGTTCAAGTCTTTGCGCATCAAAATCAGTTCTTTCAAGGTTAACATCAAAGGTTTTGCGACCAAGCTTTGCAAGTGCTTCTAATCTCAACTTATATTCATGACGGAAATGGTAATAAGCAAATTCATAAGGTTTGTAAATGCCAGCAAAAATCGGCATTAAAGTCACAAAGCAAACTTCTTGACTTCGGAGCACATCAAAGGTAGTCTTCAGCAAAGGCTCAAAAAGATGTTGTCCCCTAGCCTCTGGTGCAGTTGCTACACCAACCAGATAAGGAACTAACTGCTCCTTGCCACGAATACGTACACTGTAAGGATTTACGTGCACCATATTCTTCAGATATTCCCAATTATCCTTTTCTTCAAAACCACCTATTACCCAGTTGTTTTTCCCAACATATTCCTGAAAATAGTATTGGAAAAATGGATCATCCTTCTTTTCGAAGCAATAATCCCATAGGTCTTCAACCTGATTCATTCTATTAGGAGGTACAACTCTATAAATCACTTTGTTTCTCCGTTCTCAGAATAAAATTCTTCTCTATCAACAATACGCCAGGAACCATAATGGCAATTGAACTTTTCCAACATGAATTCTGGCTTCAAATCTAATTTAGCTTTGCGTAGCCCAGGAATGCCCATATCCTCTTCGCGATTGAGATACTTACAATCAGTCCATGCATGAGCTGCGAACTCCTTGGTCATGGCAATATAAGCACCACGAACACCCATTACAGCTTTTTCGACATGGAGGATAGCAGTATCACTGTTAATTTTAGTGCCATAGCTAAAGGCTTGAATCTTGCCATCCCAACGCAAGCATCCACCTCTTAGGCCTAATTCCCTAAAATATTTAAGAGATTCATGCAAAGCAACACGTTCTTCCTCAATGGAAGGGTCAGCAGCCTTTCTTTCATCGCACCAAGCATCACCAAGTTCCAAGCATTCTGGAATATTATGTTCATCCATTTCTTCATAGGTATAGTCAGGATGAGCTTTTACAAATGCATTAAAATGGTTCTTTTGCCCATGTAATTTACGACCAGAAAGAGTTGCTAATTTTTCTTGTAAATATACGTAGTCCCAATCCTCTCTGTCTTCGGTAAAATTAAGCTCCGGCATAAGCTTTTCCATCTTATCCTTGAATTCTTTTACCACGCCATGCATGCAGAGATTTCCATCATTTTCCGCCATGATTTTACGCATGACACCAACCAATTTATCATCATCATCTCCAAAAGGAGGAAGGAAGAAATCTTCTCCATAGCGTCTAGCCTTGATGATTAAAAAACCATCCTCTTCGCACCAAAAAGTACTGAAAGCTTTATGCCAAACAAAATAGTTAGTAAAGGCACCATCACAAGAACGATACCCCTCTTTACAAACATAGGACTCTATCAATTCCTTATCTTCTAAGGTAACTTCTTTAAAATTTAAAATAATAAACCTCCTGGGACATTACGTCCAACAAAAAGAGAACACTACTCTCCAAATTAATATTATAACACAAAAACACTTCCCCATCATAAAATTAGAGAAGTGTTTCAGTAATATTTGTAATTT
>JAKSOJ010000135.1 GCA_024405645.1 Phascolarctobacterium sp.
CCAACGGGCTGAATCTTCATGGAACTGTACGTAGTAGCAAGAATTGGCAGAACGTAGAAAATGAAAAATATAAATACGCATATAGCTGTTGATATTAAAAACAAGGGATAAAGGGCTGCTTTAAAAATACTCTTTTTTAAGCTATATTGCTTTTCATAGAAATTTGCAAGTTCATTGGCTATTTCTTCTAATTTGCCACTTTCTTCTCCAGCGCCTATGAGCATAATTCCGAGATCGTGGAATAAATACTTCTGTTTACGCATACTTGCTGCCAGGGAGCATCCTCTTGTCAAATCATTGTAGATGAAATTACAAACAACTTTTAGCTTTTTATCTACCTGTTGGTTCATTAATTTAATTCCTGTTAGGATTGGAAGTCCGCTGTGTAGGATAATAGCTAGCTGCCTATAGAATATTATTCGTTCTTTATCGGTGAATCTTTGGGCTTGCAGAATTGTTTTCACCTCCTTTCACTATAATAAATTCAACAATTTCTTTTAATCGCCTATAAGCGTTTTTTGAAAGTGTGAAAACTGTGTGAACTGTCTGGTATGGTTTATTCTATTTTTAATTCTAGAAATACTATATAGTGTGTTTTTATCGTTTAAAAATAATTTTAAAAAGTTTTTAGTGTGCTGATTTTTAGTGCATATTTTGCAAAAATTACATTATTTTTGCTTTATGATTGACTTATATGTTGCTTGAGAATATAATATTACCGACAAGTCGGAGCTGTTATAGACTTGATCCTTTTAGGTAAGGAGGGTTAGCTATGACAGGAACCGTAGAGTGGTTTGATGCTGAAAAAGGTTATGGCTTTATTCGCAATAATGAACAACAAATATTATTTGTTCATTATAGTGGTATTCGTAATCAGCATGACCAATATCGCACTTTATACGAAGGCGAAAGAGTCAGATTTGAACGCAAACACGGCGTGCATGGTTTATATGCTCGTAACGTTCGCGTGATTAACTAAACTAAAAGAACAAAAAATAATCCCTCCACCAGTTAATCTAGTGGAGGGATTTCTTATGTCGTGGTGATTTTATTCCATATCTTCGTTTTCAACTCTGATTTTTGCCATAGCTAATTTTTCTTCAAAAACGCAGGCATTAGCATTGGGAGCCATGCAGTAATCAACCACATCTTCCATAACTCTAAAATTCTTTCTAGTGCCTCTTTTGTCTGCTCTATAGTTCATAGCACGAGTTCTTTCGATGCCAAAGCGTTCAGCTTCTCTTTCTGCGTCGATATTTGCACCCAAGAAAATGAATTCCCAGTCGTATCTAGCTTTTTGGCGTTCAATCATATCTTTGACTTTGCGATAGCTGTAGCGGCAGGAAGCATTTTCCATACCATCTGTGATGATGACGAAGATGGTTTTGCTAGGGCGATCTTCCTCGCGGGCATATTTATGGACATTACCAATGTGATGGATGGCACCACCAACTGCGTCAAGGAGTGCAGTGCAGCCACCTACGAAATAATCTTCTTCGGTGAGGGGGGCCACATTTTTGATATCTACGCGGTCGTGAACCACTTTAATATCATTGTCAAAAAGCACGGTGGAGATGTAAGCGTTAACATCGTTCTTTTTTTGTTTAGCTAAAAAGCTGTTGTAGCCGCCAATGGTGTCTGCCTCCAGGCCGCTCATGGAACCACTACGATCAAGGATAAATACGATTTCAGTTAAGTTTTTGTTCATGGACTATGTCCTCCTTTGTTTGATGTTAAACACATTATAAAGGAGTTGGCGGAGCAAAAGGTCAACGGAAAGGCGACTTTTTTGCAAATTATAACATCAATTCCCCACTTAACAAAAGGCATTAGATTGTAGTATAATAGTAGAAATCACTGTATAAACAACTCTTGGAGGATCATAATATGAAAACTGTTAACTTAGCAATTCTTGTAGAAAACACCCCTGGCGTTCTGACTCGTGTATCCGGCCTTATCGCTCGTCGTGATTTCAACATTGAATCCATTTCCGCAGGCTATACCGAAGAAAGCGATGTAACTCGTATCAATATCGAAGTATCTGTTAGGGATGACCACGAACTGGATATGCTCTGCCGTCAAGTTGGCAAATTGGTAGACATCATCAAAGTTGTAAACCTTGGCAAGGTTAAATCCATTGTTCGCGAACTCGTTCTTCTGAAAATTAAAGCTGATATCGAAAGCCTTGGCAAAATTCGTAATATCGTAGATATTTTCCGTGGCAAGATTGTTGATATTAGCCCCGAAAACGTTGTTATCGAGCTTACTGGTGACCAAGGCAAGGTAGAAGCAATCATTGGCATGTTGGACGAATTCGAAATCATCGAAATCGCTCGTACTGGTGCTATTGCTCTGTCCCGTGGTCCTGTGCCTGTAAAACATATGGACGGCGAACAATAATTAATAATTCGTAATTAAGAAAATGCTTGCAGGGGTTTCCTTGCAAGCATTTTTTATTTATAATATTAAACTCTTTCTTCAGCTTTCGTTTAATTTTGCATTGATGTTTTAATTCAATATTAATTCCTTTAAATTTACCAAAAAGTTCTTTCGAGTGGGAGACAACCGTGCTATAATAATGGCATAAAGGGCTCGTGAATGCCCACAAGAGATGTATGACCAAGGAGGCCTTGTTATGAAAAACATTTGGAAAGTTTTAGCTATTGGTTCTATGATGGCTGCTGCAGTAGCAATGGTTGGCTGTGGTGATGAAAAGAAACCTGAACCTGCAAAAAAAGATCCTAAGCCGGCTGCTACAGCTCCCGCAAAGAAGGAACCTATTAAATTATATACTGACGAACAATTGAAGAAAATGACTCCAGCTGAACGTGCTGAAGCTCGCAAAAAAGAATATCGCGCTAACCTCACTCCTGAAGAACTGCATGCTCATATTATTACTGATAAACCTGAGCATAAGAAATTCGAAAAAATGGTTGCCGAAAAAGCTCCTCATCTGAAATACGGTTCTGTTGGCTGGAGAATCAAGAACATGGTTATTCCTGGCGAAGTAATTTATGGCTACCATCGTGTATCTGGCGATGAAGTGCCTAAATTTAAGCTGGCTAATGGCATGGAGGTTAGAGGCAGAGAGAACTATGATATTGAAGTTTTGTATGGCGCTTGCAAAGGCCAATGCGTTATCGAGGCTACCGAGATTCATACTATGAGAATGAATGCTGAACAAAATAAGACTCCTTTAGTTGAAAAGAAGGCTATTGTTCCCTTTGATAAGACCTATATTCGCCATGACGAGAACGGCAAGAAATGGGTTACCCACGAAAAATGCGGTACTAAATAATTATTTCGCGGTTTCTTAGTGGCATTGCGCTTTAAATTTCTAAAATGAAGCCGGGATGTAAAAATCCTGGCTTTTTTTGTAGTTTGAAAGCTTTTATAACGGGGTGCTATTGTGATAAAGAAATTTGTTATGTTAGGAGTGATCGGATTTATGGCTATGGGTTTACCTTCTTTTGTTTGTGGCGGTGGCGTTACTAGCGAGGATACATCTCAAAAAGTAAGTCAGGGGCAGGGGGAACAGCTTCGTCTTAAAACTGATAATGCACTGGATTTAAAGTCTTATATTGGCAAGGATTTTAATAGCTTAAACATTCCTATGGAAGCTGTTAAATATATTGGAGCACATCCTTTTACGGTGTATTATGAAGGTTCTTTTTTAGGATATCCCTGCACAAGTATTGTTATGGGAATCAACTATGATTATAAAACTAAGATTGATACTGTAAAGTCCATAACTATTTCTTGCAAGCAACCTAACTTTATGGAATGTAAGGCTTATTTAGACGAACAGCTTGGAGAATGCTATTACAGTGGCTCTGCTCCTTATGCTGCTGTAAATGGTGGCGCAGTAATCTATTTTACTTATTTCAAAGATGGTTATAAACATCATCTTCAAATGGCGAGCGAGAGGAATTATTATACTTTAGACATCTCTATGGATGAGCCGAAGGGCGCTCCTCGTCATGAGTCTACAGGTATGGTAACGATGCAAAATTTTGTTCCTCTAACACCGCTTGCTCCTGTGAGCCAACCTGTCGCACCTGTAAATAATCAAGAAACTTGGGTTTGCGATGAATGTGGTTTTTCTATTAATAAGGGCAAATTCTGCACTGAATGTGGAAAACCACGTAAAAAATAAAAGGATATTTTTAGATGTTTAAAAATTTATTTGTATTACTATTTTCCATATTTGCAGTTGGGAGTTCTCAAATCGCTTTAGCTGGTTACCTTCATAATCCCATGGAAAATCCTGTGGTTCTAAGAGATGTTGTTCCCGCTCCCGGTAATGTATTTGGCTATGCTCCTGCTAAAC
>JAKSOJ010000136.1 GCA_024405645.1 Phascolarctobacterium sp.
CCTTCTAAGCCGTGGGTCGGGGGTTCGAATCCCTCCTGGATCACCAAGAGATTTATAACACTCGAAGTTCTCCTTCGGGTGTTTTTTACTTACTAAAAACTTATCAACATAGTTTATCGAATACAGTAAACATAAAATTAAGCATTATTTGTTTGGAGTTTGAATATGTCATTTGAATTAGCTTATTTAAATTTTATACAGGAAAATCTTAGATCACCCTTTATGGACCAATTCATGGTATTCATCACGAAGTTTGGTGAATATGGTCTATTTTGGATTCTTTTATCAGTTGGCTTACTAATTAAAAAATCTACAAGAAAATGGGGACTTATTCTGTGCACAGCTTTGGTTATCGATATTGTTCTTTTAAATGGTATCGTTAAGCCCCTTGTCGCAAGAACCAGACCTTGTTATATTAATACTGCTATCGAGCTTCTTGTTAAGGCTCCTAGTGGTCATAGCTTTCCTTCTGGACATGCTGGTGCATGTTTTACAGCAGCATTTGCCTTGTTAATCGGCAAGAATAAATATTGGGCTCCTGCTATGATTTTAGCAGTGCTTGTTGGCTTTTCAAGAAACTATTTATATGTTCATTGGCCGACAGATGTTCTTGGTGCTCTTGTAATTGGTATGATTGCAGGTTTCATTGGCAATTTTATGTACATTAATCATCTTATTCCAAAATTTATTACCAACACTCTTGAAAAAGTTATTGGCTAAAATTAGCTCTCGAAGTTTTCTTCGGGAGCTTTTTCTCTGTTTTGGTAAAAATTTGTTAAAATTCTCCAACTAGTATATAATATTTTCATAAAGAAATTTTGAGGTAACTTTTATGGAACTTAATGATAAATTAAATACTCAGGGGAAAATTATAGCTACAAAAAGTCTAAGTGAGTTTACTGCATATGCTTGTAAGGATTTCAATGACTACGCATTGCAACAAAAACTTGTAAAAGGGGATATTGCTTTTGTTCCAGAGCTTGTTCCATTGGGAGAAAAGGCAATATTAGAGCTTTTGGCTAATCCTACTTTCCAAAAAGAATATGGCGATAATCCCATGCTTTTTTACTATATGGTGCTTCAATACGCACTTAAGACTGGCCTCTTGCTTGGTGCTATGTGGGAATTGAATTTTGAAGGCTTGAATGAAAATTCCTATAAAATTGAAGTAGAACATGCATTAAACGGGGAAACAGAAAAGTTGTTGGATGAGATGGGCCTAAATACAGAAGAAAAGCATGACGCATTTTTTGTTGAGCTGTTTAAAAGATGGAATAAATTGACTGCTCCTTATGCCCAACTGGAAGACCAACGCTTTTATATCACCGGGGCTATGTTTGCAGGCTTTCAACTAGGTGTTACTATGATTCTTGATAATCTAGAAGATTAAAATTTATAAAACTCTCAAGTGCTTTGCTTTGGGAGTTTTTATATTTTAATTATTGAATTTATAACATTCAGATTGATTTAAGTTTAAATTAATATAATTATATGCATGGTATTAGGTCAAAATTTTGGAGGTACTATGAAGGTTCTCTTGGCTGAGGATGACAAAAATCTTGGTAAACTTTTGTCTTCCTTGTTAAAAAAACAAAATATAGATGTTGTATGGGTTGAAGATGGAGAAGCAGCATACAATTTGGCATACAGTGATGGTTTTGATGTATTGATTCTTGATTGGATGATGCCTAGACTTACAGGTGTTGAGCTTGCCAAACGACTGCGTGATGAAGATTACGACTGCAAGATTTTACTGCTTACTGCCAAGGACACCATTTCGGATAAAGTAATGGGGCTTAACATGGGTGCTGATGATTATCTTGTTAAACCTTTTGATATGGCTGAGCTTGTGGCAAGGCTAAATGCTCTTTGTCGTAGACATGGCACATATTCTTCTCCTCAGATTACTTATGGTGATTATACCTTGGATAGTAGTACTTATTCTTTAGTTTATCATGGCATGAGAGTAGAAATGCGTCCTAGGGAATTTAAACTCTTGGAACTTCTCATTGTTAACAAAGGTCAAGTTCTACCTAGAGCTGTTCTTCTTGACAGAGTATGGGGACTTGAAAGCGATGTTTCTGATAATAATCTAGATGTACATATTCGTTTGTTGCGCAAGAAAATATCTGGGTTAAGTGGTGATGAATTAATTAAAACCATTAGAGGTGTAGGGTATTATGTTGAGTAATTCTTTTGGAAAACTACAAAAGAAAATGACCATTATCCATGCACTTATCTCTTTTGCTTTGATTATTTTGGTTGTTGCATCTTCCTTCACGTTTATTTGGTGGGAAATTCTTGCTCATGAAAAAAGTGAGCTTATTAGTAAAATTTATCATGAAGGTGAAGAATGGATTGCGTCTAAAGAACCTCCTTGTAATGCAACCTCTATCAATAATCAGTCAATGTTAGCATATTTTGTCGAAGCAGATGGCAAGACAGTAATACTTGATCAGATGGGGCATTCTCCTGTTAGAGATGCTTTGTGGAGAAAAAGAGATGTTTGGCCCAAGGATAATGAAGGTACTAGACTTATACGTTGTCATGATGCAAATGGCAAGCATTTGCGTTATCTTGTTGGTCTTGTAACTGTAAAAGACGGGGATAAAACAGTCGGTAAATTATACATGTTTAAAAACATGCACTTTTACTATTATGCAGCAAAGCGAACCTTGTTTAAGCTTTTATGGGGAGCTTTGGGAATGTTAGTAGTTGCCTTTGGTATTAGTTATTGGCTTGCTGGCAAGAATATCGAACCTATCAAAAAAATGTATAGCAGACTTCAGCAATTTACGGCTGATGCGTCCCATGAAATGCGTACACCACTTGCTGTAACAAGACTTGCTGTAGAAAGTATTCGTGCTGACGAAGATTCAAAGCTTAGTGAGAATAGCAATGATGCTTTGGGGATGATTGACAACGAAAATCGAAGAATGACAAATTTAACCGACAGTCTAATGAGCTTGGCTCGAGATGATAGTGGCACCTTTGTCATGGATATGGGGAAGGTAAACATTTCCGACCTATGTAAGAAGGTTGCTAATAATTTGTCCTTAGTTGCATTCGATAGAAATATTGTTCTCAAGACACAAATTGATTCTGATTTAGTAGTTAATGGTAATGAAAATGCTTTAGAGCATTTACTGGTAATTCTATTAGACAATAGCTTTAAATATTCTGATGCAGATACAACTGTTATTCTAAAAGCCTATAGCCACAAATCCCATGTTATCCTAGACGTAATGGACGAAGGCGAAGGAATTAAGGACGAGGACAAGGAACGTATTTTTGATCGATTCTATCGTGTCGATAAGGCTAGAAGTCGTCAGCTTGGAGGTTTGGGACTTGGTCTCTCTTTGGCGCTTACCATCGTCAATGCTCACAAAGGTACTATTAAAGTTCTAGATAATAATCCTAAAGGAACTATCATGCGCGTAATCTTAAAATAAAACCTTAATTATAAATGAATTTTACCCTTAAGATTTAATTCAGATTATTCATATAGAATATATCTTGAAGAAAGTCTTAAGGGTATTTTATTGATATTAAACGATAGATATACTGGTCAAGGAGGAAATGTTAAAATGACAAAGGTTCTAGTAACTGGTGGAGCAGGTTCATTAGGAACTTGCTTGTTAAAACTGTTAAATAAATCTCATGATATGGATGTTACTGTATTGGATAATTTGAGCACTGGTCGTAGATTAAACGTTCCTCAAAACATAGAGTTGGTTCCACTGGATGTTTTAGATGCACGTGTTGATAATATTTTTGACGAAGAAAAATTTGATGTAGTAATTCATCTTGCTTCTCAAAACTGTCAGGAGGAGGCCGAAGAGGATCCTGTTGACGATGCAGCTGTTAATATTCTTGGTGCTTTGCATATTTTGGATAATGCTAAAAGAATTGGCGCCAAAAAAGTAATCATGGCTTCTTCCAAAGCCGATGAAGGGCAAGACTCCTTTAATGAAGTATCAAAGCTTGCTGCTGAAAACTATTGCAAATTGTATGAGAAACTCTATGGAATGGGATGTACCGTTATTAGATTTGCGAAAAAAAGAGAAGAAGAAGCATGTGCAAGAGCTATATTAGCCTGCATTAGCTAAAAATTGTTTACGAACTCCTGGGCGACCAGGAGTTTTTGCTTTATTTGGAAAATTTAAAGATATCTATTAATGGTATTAGAAAATAATATTTCTTATAAAAAGTCCACAATATCTTGCCTTTAGGGTATGATTTGAGCTATAATATTTGTTGACGTAGAAGAGGATTTTCTGTCTTT
>JAKSOJ010000137.1 GCA_024405645.1 Phascolarctobacterium sp.
TTTCTCCAATATTCGCTTCTTAAGAGAGCTAACGCTGTGAAGAGTTCCAATCTGCCGAGCAACATGCCTAAGGCGAAAATTAATTTACCGATATCTGTTACTCCAGCGAAGTTACCAGTTGCACCAACCATACCAAAGCTCGGGCCAACGGAAGAAACACAGGAAGCAACACCAAAGATGGATTCTTCTACCGGCAGACCTGTTGCAGAAACGCCCAAGCCAAGAATTACGACGGTGAAAATGTATAAGAAGAAGAAACGGCTAATAGAAATAATAGTACTAACTGGCAAGCGTTTTTTATCATAATAAACGGTAAGAAGCATTTGCGGATGCAGAGCACGGCGCAATTCCGCATTGACTGTCTTCACTAACACTATTAAGCGGCAAATTTTGATACCGCCAGCAGTAGAACCTGCGCAAGCACCTGTGAAGAATGTCATTGCCAAGAGTAATTTAGAGAAGGAAGGCCATTGTTCGTAGTCCGCACCAACAAAGCCTGTTGTAGAACAGAAGGATGCCACATGGAAGAAAGCTAAACGCAAGCTTTTAAATACAGGCATGCCCATATCATAAACAAGATTTGCTGTAATCATCAACGTAATGGCACTTACGAAATATACATAAACTCTAAATTCGAGATTTTTCCAAATGGATTTAATGCCCTGTCCATTAGCAGCTGAATAATACAAAGCAAAGTTACCACCAGCAAGGAGCATGAAAATGCCAAGAACTGTTTCGTACCAAGCATTATCATAATGGCCAACAGACGCATTGTAATTGGAGAAACCACCAGTTGCAATAGCAGAGAAGGAATGGTAAATGGAATCATAAAGGCTCATACCTGTGGCCCAAAGAATTATTACCAGAGTACCTGTCATACAGATGTAAATCTTAAAAAGCTCAACTGCTGTAGTTTCGATACGAGGTTTAATGCGGCTAGAAGAGAAGCCACTTACCTCAGCATTGAAAAGATATTGGGCACTACCTGCCATTTGCGGCAAGAAGGCAACGAAAAGTACAATGATACCTATGCCACCAATCCAGTGAGTAAGACTACGCCACATGAGAACGCTTTGTGGAAGCACCTCTAAATCTTCAAAAGCGGTTGCGCCAGTTGTGGTAAGACCGGACATGCTTTCAAAAAAAGCGGAAGCTGGTGACAAATAACCACCAAGACTAAAGGGCAAGGAAGCGATTAATGCAATCAAAAGCCAACTAAAGAATACTGTACCAATGCCTTCACGCACAGAAACTCTTGCTAAATCCGCATTTTTACCAAATTTTGTCAGAGCAAAGCCTATTGCTAAACTAAAGAGAGCCGCATAAAGGAACAATAAAACGCAATGTTCTCCATATACTATTGCCATAGAAGACGGTATAATCAGCACGCAGGAGAATGCCATGCAAATTTTACCTAAGAAGTAAAAAATAACCTTTGAATTCATCCTGCACCCCCTACCAATTCTTCTTAACAGTCCAGAAATCTGGTTGGAACACTACCAAGAGGGTGAAAATTTCCAAGCGACCGAGAATCATTGCCAAAATACAAATAATGCGACCATAAGTGGAAATTTCCGAATAAGTCATGGTAGGACCAACAATACCAAAGGCAGGACCTACGCTACTCAAAAGTGCAGCGATAACGCCCATGGAATCCATTATGTTCAGACCAGACAAAGAGATTAAAATTGTAAGGACAATATATACGGATATGTAAAGGAAGAAAAATCTAGTAATATTGCCAACAGTTTTCGGGTCGACAATTCTTTGACCAAAGCGAATAGTATAAACAATGCGTGGATGGAGCGTTCTTAAGAGCTCCGCCCAGCTCGCTTTGAGCAAAATAACCATACGGGATATCTTGATGCCACCGGCTGTGGAGTTGGAACAGCCGCCAACGAACATTAGCAAAAACAACACATAACGAGAGAAGGAAGGCCATTTATCGAAGTCGTCAGAAGCAAAGCCCGTAGTAGAACCGATAGAAATAGTTTGGAAAATACCATAACGCAGGCTATCAAATAAATCCATATAGCCCGTTAGGTATAAATTTGCAGCAATCATGATAAATGCAGCAAAAAGCCATCCAAAATAATAACGATGCTCTGGTTCTTCCTTTACTGCGGTCCAATCACGACGCCATATTCTATAATATAAACTGTAGTTAATACTGGAGATTAGCATGAAAACTACAGTAATAACTTCTACATAAACAGAGTGGAAGGAAATCAAGCTGTCATGGAAGAAGGAAAAACCGCCAGTTGCAACGGTTGCCAAGGCAACATTCATTGCTTGGAAAACATCTACACCAACTAAAAGTAAGAGAAATATTTCCAAAACAGTTAGTCCCACGTAGACGCTGACAATGAATTTGGCAGATTCCTTAATTTGCGGAAGATTTCTCTCCCCCATGCCACCTGGTAATTCTGCATTGAACAAATAACCAGCGCCACTATTCATACGCGGCATGATGACGATAAAGAGCATAATTACCCCTATGCCACCACACCAGTGAGTTAGGCACCGCCACACTAATACAGGAACAGAAAACTCGCTAAATGATTGAGCAGTTGTTACGCCCGTGGTGGTGAACCCTGAAACTGACTCAAAAAGAGCAGTTACAAAATCGTGGTTACCCGTTAAATAATATGGAATTGCGCCCATGGTACAAACCAAGAGCCAACCCAAACCAACAACTATTACTGCCTCTCTAACGCGCATTCTTTGGTTCGATTTCATCTCTCCATATCTTTTACAGACAAGGGAAATTAATCCAGATAGGCACATTGTTCCTAAAAAGATAGGCACGGATGATGAATGATGAATCAAAGCTACGACCAAAGGCAAGAAAATGATTATGGTAAAGGCTATACAAAGATTTCCTAATAGGTTCAATATAAGCCTATAATTCATGAAATATTATCTCCTAGAATTGAACATTGCAACAGCTTTACTTGCATTTTCCTTTTTAACGATGAAAATGACGCGATCGTTTGCTTGCAGGACTGTTTGGCCATTAGGAATATAAGCATCGCCATTACGAACAATAGCGCAAAGCAAACATTCGGGTGGGAATTTGATGTCCTTAAGAGCACGACCATCAACTTCACTATGATTACCAACAATAATTTCCATAGCTTCTGCAAGAGCACCCTCCAAGAAGGATACGGAAACAAGGCCACCGCGGCGAACGAAACGCAGAACTTCGCCTGCAGATAACATACGAGTAGAAAGTACGACGTCTACGCCGACCTTTTCCATCAATTCAATATATTCATTACGTGCAACACGTACGATGGTTTTCTTTGCACCAACGTGTTTTGCTAAAAGTGCTAACAAAAGGTTCAATTTGTCGTCTTCAGTGATGCAAACTACGACATCTGCTTCGCCAGCACCTTCTTCTGTCAGAAGGTCCATGTCAGTACCATCGCCACAAAGAACAGTACCACGCTCGAGGATGCTACTCATAAATTGGCAACGTTCCTTGTCTTTTTCGATAATTTTAACATTTAAGCCTTTTTGTTCCAGCAAAGGTGCAAGGAAACGACCTGTACGACCTGCGCCGATAATAAGAACTTTTTCGATTTTTTCATATACGTTTACAAAGCTATTTTCGAAAACTTCAATTACGTCACGACGGCCAACAAAATAAACGTTATCATTGGCTTCGAGCACGGTATCGCCATTAGGAATAATCATCGCATGATGTCTGAACACCATAGCAACGAGGATATCACGAGGAATCTCCAAATGTTTTAAAGGAATACCAATCATAGATGAATCTGGAGCGATTTTGGCTTCGAACATACGCACACGACCATCAGCGAAATCCTCCACATTTAGAGCAGATGGAGTCATGAGAATGCGGTCAATTTCTACTGCTGTAATACGTTCAGGATTCAAGATAAGGTCAATCTTCATATCAATATTGAGAAGATTGGAAGCGTTAACAGCATAGTCTACATTTCTAATGCGTGCTACAGTGTGAACGGTACCAGTTTTTTTCGCAAGCATGCAGGTAACCATGTTTACTTGGTCGTTATCAGTTGCTGCAATTAAAAGATCGGCTCCACGAATATCGTCATTCTCAAAAGTAGAAGGACTGCAGCAATCTGCCTCGATACAAAGAACGTCAAGATTGTTTTGCACAGTATCCCTACGTTTGGGATCATTTTCAACTACCACAACATCATATTGCTCATCTGCGAGCATTTGGGCAATACTATAACCTAGTTTGCCAGCGCCACATACAACAATGCGCATGATATTACTCCTTAAAAC
>JAKSOJ010000138.1 GCA_024405645.1 Phascolarctobacterium sp.
TTTTGCTTGGTTACGTAAACGTAACCCCTCATTTGGAAAAAAATAAAGCAACAAGGTGGTTTGGACACTACATCCAACAACCACGTTGTTGCTTCATGGGCACATTATACTGCTGTAAAATTCACTTGTAAAGTACTTTTTTACAAAATTTCTCTAATATACTGTATACATTCGAACTTTGTAAACATATTTACAAACAAATTCAGAATTTTATACTTTTGTATTTCTATTTGCAGCTAATTAAAAATCATCCGGTAATGCCAAAACTACAGAAACAATTTTCTTTGCTTGCAGTTTGATACTTTCGATGAGAGCATATTCTTGTAAGGTGTGGTTAAATTCGCCAAGAATGCCTACGCCACACAGGGTAGGAACGCCTTCCATAGTGGTATAAGCAGCGTCGGAGCAACCGCCAGAATATACAGCCTTAGGAGCTTCGCAGCCCAATTCTACTGCTGCTTGGCTGTAGAGATCAAAGAAAGCCTCTGTCTTAGGCAATTCTTCCATTGCATTGAAGATTGCATTAACGCTATATTCAGCTTTAATGCGTTCATCTTCGTTATCGTTAGCGATTGCATTTACATCCTTTACTGCTTGGGTGTAATTATCGTTGGTTGCAAAACGAATGCCAACGGTTACTTCGCAATAGTCAGGAATAATGTTGGAACCTTGGCCACCAGAGATTTTACCACAGTTAAAGTATGCGCCTTCGTAGTCATTCAGGCCTTCGATTTGTTGCATTTTCTTAGCAGCAGCCATGATTGCAGAGGCACCTGCCAGGGGAGCGTTACCTGCATGAGATGCTTTGCCCCAAACCTTGAGGGTGGTAATACCGCCGCCTTTACGACGAGTAATAACATCGCCATTAACAAGAGCGGATTCGCAGTTAAATGCTACTGCAGTATGCTTAGATGCATCTTTGTATGCTTGGATAGCTTGACTCTTAGAGAGTGCATGAGCAACTTCTTCATCACCAGCAAGGCAAAGCTTGATTTGGCGTTTATTATAACCAACATGTTGTAATGCTTTGATCGCTAAAAGTGCGATTACAATGCCGCCTTTCATATCATAGGCACCAGGTCCGCGAACAATACCATCTTCAATGGAGAAGAGGTTTTCCCAAGAACCAGCCTTATGAACGGTATCCATATGACCCATGAAAAGAATTGCGGGCAGCTCGGTCTCTTGAGTTTCTGCATAGAGGCAGGGACCAGCATTTTCAAATTCGTATTTTTTGGTGGTCATGTCCATAGCGCGAACATAGGTATCCAAATGAGCAGCCATTTGCTTAACGCCTTCAACATTGGCAGATTGGCTTTCAATGCGTACCAATTCTTCCAAAACCTTTACCATATTTTCATATTGGTCATCAATATATTGAAAAATTGCTTGTTTATCCATTACTACAACTCCTTTGTTTAATAATAAAGCATATAGGGATATTTTATGATATTTTCAGACTCTTTGCAAGATTAATGCAACAATATCCGTTAGGACAGAAATGTTGAATATAAAAAGACGCAAACCAAAGAAGTTCGCGTCTAAATATTTTTTGAAAATGAAACATAACAATATCTAATCCACTCGCATATTCGTGGCTTGTTCCTTATCCATATATTTCCTAGCAAATTCTAAGAAGCGATCTGCTGTAGGGGTCAAGGGTTTATGCTTTAACCAAACCAATGAAGTTTTAGATTTTAACGGAGGATTAAGAGGTTTAGATACTAGCTTGTCATCTAAATAGCCATGGCTTGATACATACATATTCAAGAAATAGCCCAAACCTTCCGCAACCATAAAGGCTGCATTAGTTCGGAAATTACTACTCATTATGATGTTCTTATCTGCAAAAGCAGTACCTAGCCAGTTCCTTAAAGCACTTTTAACCTTTGATCTCCATGGGAAAATCAACTTTTTATCTACTAAATCCTCTGGGGTAATAGATTCTTTGTCTGCATAGGGATCATTCGCTCTCATCAAAACAACCCATTCTTCTGTCTCGCCAAGATACAAATAATCATATTGCTCCACATTTTCATAGGGTTCAGAAAAGATACCAAAATCGGCTAAGCCTATACCAATACGTTCCTTGGCATATTCTGAAGTAGCTGTATAAATTTCAAAGGTTACCTCGGGATATAGTTCATTAAAGGCTTTAAACATTTTGGCTAAAATTTTAACCGCCTCATGTTCGCCACAGCAGATAGAAACCTTGCCTTTAATAGCGTTTTCCTTATCTAAAAGCTCCTGTTGAGTTTTGTCCATTAATTCAACCAGCTCCTGAGCTCTACGGCGCAACAGCATCCCTTGTTCTGTTAAGCCCCAATGCCGAGGTTCTTTTACAAAAAGCTGTACTCCAGCCTCTTCCTCAAGCTGTGCCATTTGCCTAGACAGAGTTGGTTGAGTTAGATGTAGAAAATCTGCTGCTTTTGTTACATTGCCTTCTCGTGCAACTGCTAAAAAATAACGCAACACATGAATATCCATAGCTATATCCCCCTTCTATAGCCATTGTACCACTTAGAGTATGCTTCAAGTCAATATATATTTCTCTTTTATGCCTAAAAGCTATGCAAATTTATGATTAATTTTTCTTAAGACTATGCAAGCAGTAATCGATTTTGTCTATATAGCTCTCGGTAGCATGAAGCCTATCCATAAGTTCAAAGCGCAGCAATTGTAAAGCTCTTACCTTATCCTCGTTACTTACACTTTGTTCCATAATATTATTTATCTCTATCTGCAATTCCTTCATATAGTTACCTCAGTCTTGCATAGTCTTCTATAACTGGTTCGAGCCACTCATTGCTTCCTTCTTCGCCAGGAACCTCAATTGCTAGATGACTGAACCAGCTATCAGGAGCAGCACCATGCCAATGCTTAACGCCAGCAGGAATATTAATGGTATCACCAGGCTTCATTTCTATAGCATCCTTGCCCCACTCTTGATAATAGCCTCGGCCAGCTACAGCAACAAGAATTTGTCCGCCGCCTTTTTTAGCGTTATGAACATGCCAATTATTACGGCAACCAGGTTCAAAGGTAACATTGTAAATACCAACTTGGCTTGTAGAGATAGGAGCTAAATAGCTATTGCCAATGAAGAATTTTGCATAATTAACATTGGGCTCGCCAATGGGGAAAAGCATAGAAGCTTGGTGTTTAGCCCTTGCATTATCAGCCACACTTTCTACCTGCCATATTTCCTTAGCCATATTGAACACTGCCCAACCCTTAGGCCAGCCAGTATAAAAAGCTGTGTGAGTAATAGCCGCTGCTATTTCCTTTTGACTAACACCATGGTTTTTAGCATTTTGGAGATGGTACTTCAAGGATGAATCAGTAACGCCAGAGGACATCAAGGCTACTACTGTAATTAAGCTACGAGTTTTTAAATCAAGATCCTGATTATTCCAATTTTCTCCAAAAAGAACATCATCATTATAATGAGCAAATTCAGGTGCAAATTCTCCTAAAGCGTTGCGACCTGCAGTTTGTACTACTTTTTCATTTGTCATAGTTGCTGCCTCCAGAATAGATAAATTATTACTTGTAAAAGCTAGGACTGCCGCTAAAGCAAAAAGACACTTTTTAAATTTCATAATTATTTGCTATAGCCCTCTTTTTTTAACCAGCTAGCAACCTCGTTCTCGCTATCACCAACACGACCGCCACGAATTTCAATACCTTCTTGCAGCTTAGCATTAGGTGCTAAACGTTTTAAATCTCCCAAACTAGAACCAAAGGCACTTCCTTCATGAGTTACAAAGGGAACAAGCTTTTTACCACTCATATCGTTGTTTTCCAAGAAGGTAAACATGCACATAGGCATAGTTCCCCACCAATTAGGATAGCCAATAAAGACAGTATCATATTTATCAAGCTTCTCAACCTTTAAGGTTTTAAGAGTAGGACGAGCATTAGCTTGTTGTTCCTTTTTCGCTTGGTCAATCACCGCATGATAGCTTGTAGGATACGCTTCAGTTGGTACCACACGAAACATATCAGCACCAGTACCCTTTTGGAGCATTTTTGCCAAGCGTTCTGTATTACCGCTATGGGAAAAGTAAACGATTAAGGTGCTGCTATTACCACTAGGTTGTGCAGGAGCTGCTACTTCTGCAGCTTGAGCCTTCGCAGGAGCTGCAACATCCGCCTTCTTGCCATCACTTCCACAGCCTACTAAGCCACAAATTGCTAATGTACCTAAGCAGAGAGTTGCTATTTTTTTAATATTCATAATAAAATCCTCCTTTGTTTTATAAAACAATTGTA
>JAKSOJ010000139.1 GCA_024405645.1 Phascolarctobacterium sp.
TTGGAAAATATTAAGAGCATGCTGCCGATTTTGGTGCCGCTGTTTATCTCTGCGTTTAGAAGAGCGGATGAACTGGCTGTGGCTATGGAAGCACGTTGCTACCGTGGGGGCGAAGGCCGTACTCGCATGCGTGAGCTTTCCTATAGCACAAGAGATGGAGTTGCTTATGTTCTCGTTATTTTGCTCTTTGTTGGTCTCGCTTTCTTGAAATGGGGTAAAGCATGCGTACTTTAAAATTAACCGTGGCCTATGATGGCAGTGCTTATCATGGCTTTCAAAAGCAGCCTGGTTTGGTAACTGTGCAGGGCGTACTGGAAGAAGTGCTTTGCAAGCTGTGTGGGGAAGAGGTTTCTACCGCAGGCTCTGGGCGCACAGATGCCAATGTGCATGCTTTGGAGCAAACGGTTACTCTTAGAACTAACGGTCGCATTCCCGTGAAGAATATCGTGCGAGCAGCAGCAAGCCTTTTGCCGGCAGATATTGTGGTGCTTGCAGCAGAGGAAATGCCCGAAGGCTTTCATGCAAGGTTTAGCGCTAAAGGGAAACGCTATCAATATAGATTAGTAGTAAACGAACAAAATAGTCCCTTTCTTGTTAAATATGCCTGGCAGATTCGCGAAACTGTTGACATAGAGGCTATGAATAAAGCTGCTGAGTATTTACTAGGTTCGCATGACTTCTCTGCTTTTAGGTCTTCTGGTTCTGTTGATACTGATCCGGTGAGAACTATTTATAGCGCAAAATGGGAAGCAAAGAATGGGGAATATGTATTCTCAATTGAAGGTGATGGGTTCCTTTATCACATGGTTCGCAACATTGTTTGGTCCTTGGTACAGGTTGGGATTGGCAAGCGTGAACCGAGCGATTTTCTTGCAGAGCTTAACTCTAATCGCACGGAATTTCTTAATGAACCAGCACCTCCTCAAGGTCTATATTTAGCTAAAGTTTTTTATTAAAAAATAGTTGTAAGCCCTTGCTATAAGCAGGGGCTTATGTTATAATATACGAGTTTGATATGATAATTTTTAGCATTTTTATTTTCTAGCTTCTGAAGAATGTAAAAATGAATAAAAAATGGCGTTTTAAACCTTAAAAAGTGCAAAAAACTGTAATGTTTATTACAGTAGCAATTAGAATTTGCTTGACGCGTTGACATGATATGTGTATAATATATCTACGTGATTTTCCGCTGGATTTCATTAGCCCCGAAAAAAGGTGAGAAAATTCGCAACCGAACGCAAATAATCGAAATTTTTAGGAGGAACATAAGGATGAAATCTTTTATGGCTAATCCGTCCAACATCGAACGCAAATGGTACGTTGTTGACGCAGCTGATAAAACTCTCGGCCGTATGGCTGCAGAAGTAGCAAAAGTTCTGCGCGGTAAACATAAACCGACTTTTACTCCGCACATGGACTGTGGTGATCACGTAATTATTATTAATGCTGACAAGGTTCGCCTGACCGGCAAAAAACTCGTTCAAAAAATCTATTTCCGTCATTCCGGTTACCTCGGTGGCGATAGCTACACCAAAGCTGGCGATATGCTTGCTAAAAATCCGGTAAGAATGGTTGAACTCGCTGTTAAAGGTATGATTCCTCATAACCGTCTCGGTGCAGTTGTTGCTGGCAAACTCCATGTTTATGCTGGTGCTGAACATCCGCATGCAGCTCAAAAACCTGAAGTTCTCGAAATCAACGTACGCTAATAGCAGGAGGAAGAAAAATGGCAGTAGTTACCTATAATGCAACCGGTCGTCGTAAATCTTCTGTTGCTCGTGTTCGTCTGGTTCCGGGCGAAGGCAACATCGTAATCAACGATCGTGAACTCAATAAATATTTCGGTCTTAAGACCCTCGAATTAATCGTAAACCAACCTCTCGAAATCACCGAAACCAAAGGCAAATACGACGTACTCGTTAATGTTTGCGGCGGTGGCTTCTCTGGTCAAGCTGGTGCAATCCGTCATGGTATCGCACGTGCTCTCTTGAAAGTTGACGCTGAACTGCGTCCGGCTCTCAAAAAAGCTGGCTTCTTAACTCGCGATCCGCGCGAAAAAGAACGTCGTAAATACGGCTTGAAGAAAGCTCGTAAAGCAAGCCAATTCTCCAAACGTTAATCTTTGGACGACTTGCCCAATCACAAATTGTATGCGCAAAAATTCCCGCAGGTTATGCCTGCGGGTTTTTTATTTTGTTGTGCATTGTTGGTTCATTTGCTAAAATATAAACGTGCTTATATTTTATTTTTGGGGGATTTACATGCAAGAGTTTTATATTGTACTTAATCAACTAACTCAACTTTTCATTATCTTTGGCATAGGTGCCATTGCGATGCGCAATAATATTTTAACTGTGGAAGCACTGCCTCATATTTCCAAGCTAATTACAAGAGTGCTGTTGCCAATTTTTATTTCAATCAACATTTTGAAAGAGGGTAGCCTTACTAAGTTGCTTGAATATCGTCCAATGTTTATTTTGGCAGTTGGTAGTTATCTTAGCCTAGCTGTAATTTTTTATTTAGTTTCCAAGATGCTACATAAAGATTGGGAACATAGTCGCATATTCCAGGGCGTATTTGTATTTAGTAATATTGGCTTCATTGGGTTTCCAATATTCTTTTCTCTCTATCCTCAAGATGGACCTTTATATATTGCTTGGATTAGTGTGGCTGATCAGGCTTTGTTGTGGACCTATGGTGTTTATTTAACAAGTGGCGCAGCTAAATTTAATTTTAAGCAGATGATAAACCCATCTACATGTGCACTTCTGTTTTCATTGATTTTGTTGGCCTTGGATTTCAAATTATCACCACTACTATACAAAACCTTTTGGTCTTTAGGCTGCACGGCTACTCCCTTATGTATGATTTACATGGGTGCAATGTTTTATCACGCTAAACCATTTTGGGTTCTTCGTTCCTTTGATATCTATGTAGGCATTTTCTTGAAAATGATTATATTACCCCTGGTGGCTGCATTCCTTGTACATCCGCTGGCAGTACCAGAAACTATGAAGGGTATGTTGATGATTCTTGTAGCTCTTCCCCCGATGATTGTCATTCCTATGATAGTTCCGGAAAAAAGCAAGGAAAAGGCATATGCAGTTGGAGGCACGCTGGTAGGTATATTGGCATGCTTGATAACTGTTCCTTTAGTTGTGTATCTGAATAATATAATATGGATGGGACGCTAATAAATTTGCAAAAACAAAACCGCAGGCTTTAATCAACCTGCGGTTTTTATATTGGATTGAATTATTAAATTTTGCCAGCTTCCTTTAATCCTTTAAGAACGCGTTCAGGAGTAAGAGGAATTTCGGTGAAACGTACGCCAGTTGCATCTTCTACTGCAGAGAGGATTGCAGGAACGATTGCGCAGATACCAACTTCGCCGATACCCTTAACACCAAAGGTGCCTTTAGGATCATTGGATTCTACAATGATAGATTTTAGTTCAGGTCTATCGTCCGCTCTAGGAATCTTGTAGGTTGCATAGGTATCGTTAATGAAGCCTTTGCCTTCTACATAAATCATTTCTTCAGTTGTTGCATAGCCAACGCCTTGCAATGCACCGCCCTCGATTTGACCTTCGCAAAGGGCAGGGTTGATACATTTACCAACGTCATGAGCAGCAGCGATTTTCAGTACTTTAACAATACCTTTTTCCATATCAACTTCAACTTCTGCTGCGTCAGCATACCAGGGCAGGGAGTTTGTAGGAACATTGCATTCGGTGCACAGGAATTGTTTGCCACGTAAATGAGCTTCGTAGCAAAGCTTTTTCATGGTAATTTCTTTACCGCCGCCGCTAACAATCGCATTGTCCAAGGTTAATTCTGCTTCATCTACACCTAAGAAATTAGCGGCGTAGCTCAGTACATCTTTCTTGAGAACTTTGCAAGCTTTTTCTAATACTTGGCTTACAGAATAGAGAGTTCTTGTTGCATGGGAACCAATATCGAATGGGGTGGAGTAAGTGTCGCCAAATACCATTTTTGTGGTTTCCATGGGCACGCCCATCAAATCGCAGGCCACTTGGGTTACTGCAGTTGTGGAACCAGGTCCAAGTTCAGGGATACCACTGCGAATCATGAAGCTACCATCTTGTTCAAATTGGAGTTGAACAGTATTATAGTCAACACAGAAAGGAGCCGCGTTACTTACGTGGGTGCCACAAGCAATGCCAACGCCTCTACGAATATTGCCCTCTTGCTTTTTACCACGCTTTTCAG
>JAKSOJ010000014.1 GCA_024405645.1 Phascolarctobacterium sp.
GGAGTTTCCGTATCGGAAATCTTTTTCATTATAGCTTCGTTAACACAGTATAATTTGACACCTTTAGCAGCAGCCTCTTCCAAAGCCTTACGAGTTCTATCATCCTCAATAGGAGTGTAAAAAATACTCTCGACCTGTCTAGCCTCGATTGCTTCCTCTACGGTACGCAAACCTTCAGCCAAAAACAAACCTGTTTTAGTACGATGCTTTTTCTGTTTTAACTCTGCAGCCAGTTTAACCTGTGCATTATTAACAGCAGTAATCTCCATTAGAAAGTGTCTCCAAAGAATTTAATATTATCAGGTGTACCAATGGTAACCATTTGGTCACCTTCGGCAAAGATTTCATCAGCTCTTGGGTTGATGATACTTCTACCATTGCGGCGAATAGCAATTACATTTACATTGTATTCTTCGCGCAGATTTGCTTCGATTAAGTTTTTGCCAATATATCGCTTCGGAACAGCTACGCTAAGTACGTTAATATCCTCAGAAAGCTCTATATAGTCAACGATAGAATCAGAAACAAGGTTATGTGCCAAACGCACGCCCATGTCTTTTTCCGCGAAGATAACCTTATCAGCACCCAATTTATCCAACATACGACCATGCAATTCGTTAAGTGCTTTGGTAACAACCTTTTTGACGCCAAATTGTTTTAAAAGCATGGTACATAAAAGGTTCTTTTCTAAATTACCAATAGCTACGATGGCAACATCAATATCATCCAAGGCCATGGCAGCTAATGTTTTTTCGTCAGACGCATCTGCACAAACAATGTCGGTTAATTTATCTTCTAAATTCTGTACTACATTTTCTTCAGAGTCTACACCAAGTATGTCATAGCCCATATCGCTTAAAGCTATTGCAACAGCACTGCCAAACATACCTAAGCCTGCTACAAGAAATTGTTTTTTCTTTGCCATTTTTTACCCCTTAAAACAAATTAACTTTATTACCTGTAAAGGTAGGTGCAAGCTTCATGTAATCTGCTATTGTAGCACCAATATCTGCAAATGTGTGCATGGGCTCAAGCTCTTTCTTCTTCACTCCTGCGCCAAAGAAAAGCACAGGAATTCTTTCGCGAGTATGGTCCGTCCCAGTCCAGCTAGGATCATTACCATGGTCAGCAGTAATCAGGCAGAGGTCGTCTTCCTTAAGCAAGGAAAGGATTTCGGGTAATCTGCCATCGAAATATTCTAATGCGTCACCATAGCCTTGAATATCACGACGATGACCATAGGAAGAGTCAAAGTCTACAAAGTTAGTAAAGACGATGGTATTATCAGGAGCGTCTTTGATTGCTTGGATAGTTGCATCAGCCAGCTTGTCGATACCACCTGCAGCATAGTGTTTAGTAATGCCTCTATGCGCAAAAATATCTGCAATTTTGCCAACTGCATAAACACTTCCACCTGCAGCAAGCATGTTATCCAGCAAAGTGTTTTGCGGAGCAGGAACTGCGTAATCATGACGATTAGTAGTGCGCTTGAAGTCACTAGCACAGGTTCCCACAAAAGGACGAGCGATAACGCGAGCAATATTATAAGGAGCCACAAGCTTATATGCTAATTTACATAAATCATAAAGTCTTTCTAAGCCAAATGCTTCTTCGTGGGCAGCGATTTGAAGTACGCTATCCGCAGAAGTATAGACTATGGGCTTGCCAGACTTAACATGCTCTTCCCCAAGCTCTTTGATAATCTCGGTACCAGATGCATGGCATTCACCCAGTACACCGGGCAAATTGCCTTGCTCAATGAGAGCATCCATTAACTCTTGGGGGAATGCTTTGGGAACCTTTGGAAAATAACCCCAGTCAAAATCCACGGGAACGCCGGAGATTTCCCAATGTCCAGAAAGAGTATCCTTACCACGGCTAACTTCTTCGGCATAAGTATAGGCACCTACTTCGTGTTCAGCACCTAATCCAGCCACTAACTTGGTCCCACGAGCCAATTCAGCCGCAGCTTGTAAGCCATGCTTTGCCAAATTAGGAAGCTGTAAGGGTTTCCCATTTTTATAAAAATAATCTGCGATGTGACCCAAGGTATCAGAACCAGCATCTTGATATTTATCTGCATCAAAAGCTGAACTAATACCAAAGGAATCCATCAAAAGAATAATTGTGCGAGCCATTTTATTTACCTGCTTTCGCTAATTTAACAACTGCGCCTTGAACAATTTTTATCATATCAGCAAATGCTTTGTCATAAGCAGATTTAGGAGCAATGCTTTCGCTTTCGGTACGTTTAGCAACAACGCCACAAACAGCACCAGCATGAAGTCCCAAAGCTTGAGCAATAACAAAGAGTGCGGAGGTTTCCATTTCATAGTTGGTTGCACCAAGAGCTTGCCATTCCTTAAGGCTGCCTTGGAAACGGCGAGGCACGTAACCAGTAAAGCTATCATAACGCTCTTGACCGGGCCAGAAGGTATCGCTAGAAACGGAAATGCCTACATGGTAATCTGCATTTGCTTCCTTTGCAGCAGCAATCAAAGCAGCTGTTACCTCAAAGCAAGCCACTGCAGGGAATTCAACGGGAGCGAAATGTCCAGAGGTTCCATCCAAGCGTACAGCAGCCTTATTGATAATGCAATCACCAAGATCGATTTCCTCTTGAATAGTACCAGTGGTACCAAAACGAATCATATGAGTAATGCCCATGCGAGCCAATTCTTCAACACCAATACCAACAGAAGGGCCGCCCATACCTGTAGAGCAAACTAAAACTCTTACGCCATCAATAGTAGTAAGCCAGCTAGTATATTCTCTGTGGCAACCTACAAACTTACAATCTGTACCAAGCGCTTTCGCCATAGCCTCTACACGACCAGGGTCGCCAGGAAGAATCGCAATAGTAGCACCTTGCAAATCGTTCTTGCAAATGCCTACATGGTATAAAACTTCATCGGAAGCTGCAAAATTTTGTTTTCTAGCCATAATTAACCTCGCTAATTAAAAGCCTAAATCTTCGCCTACAAGAATAACTTTAATTCTTCCTGCAGGACGGGATTTTCTTGTAATAACAACTTGTGCGCAAACACATTCAGGAACGATGCAATTCATGCAAACGCCAAGCTTTGCACAGGGAGTATTAGTACCAGGGAAACGTTGCACATTAGTGGGTGCAGCAATTTCTCTAGCGCGAGCTACAGCGCTTTCTACGGAACCCATAATCTTGTTTACGCCAATAACCATAACAATTTGCTTAGGGCCATAGCAAAGAGCACCTACGCGATTACCATTGCCATCAATATTTACCAAGACACCGTCCTTGCTCATGGCATTGGTGCTCATGAGAAAGGTATCGCACAAAAGACCTTGACGCATGATTTCCACGCGTTCTTCCGGAGTTTTAGCAGTATCGCGGTCGATAACCTTGTTACGTTGTTTCACTGCATTTAAAAGGCCTATCTCCTCAATGGAAACACTACCGCCCCAAGAAACAACATCAGTTTCAGGAATTAATTCCAAAGCCTTTGCAAGAGCTTGCTCTTTGTTTTCACAATAATATGCTTCGAAGCCTCTTTTTTCCAAATTGGCTTTAACTGTTGCACCTAATAAATCGTTGTGAACTTTTACAGGATTAGCCATAAGTTTCTCCTTAGTCTTCGATTTTGGTAATTACAACTTCAAATACAGCTTGTTCCTCGTTGATTAAGAGATCAACAGATTCTTTGCGGCTGGTAGGAACGTTTTTGCCTGCATAGTCTGCACGAATGGGTAATTCACGATGGCCACGGTCAACAAGCACTGCCAATTGAATTGCTTGGGGACGACCCATGTCCATGATTGCATCTAAAGCTGCGCGAATAGTACGGCCAGTATATAAAACGTCGTCAACAAGAACAATTACCTTCTTATTGATGTCCATATCGATTTCGGTTTCATGAACAATGGGATTGTAATCAAGGCTAGAAAGGTCGTCACGGTACATGGTAATATCCAAGGTACCTACAGGAATTTCTACGCCTTCAATTTCTTCGATGAAAGCAGCCAATTTATGAGCCAGAGGCACGCCAAGGGTACGAATACCAACAAGGATTACGTTTTCAACGCCTTTATTTTTTTCAACGATTTCATGAGCAATTCTTTTTAAAGCACGATTAATTTCAATAGAACTCATAATAGATTTTTGTTCAGACATGGTAAAAAGCCTCCTTAATATAGTTAGGTTTAATTTATAGTTTTTATGTTTTTATTTTATGAATTAAAATCAGGTGAACTGTCCCAATCTTAGTCTCGTCACTATTTTATGCATATCCTCTGGCAAGGGAGCCTCAAAATGCATTGCTTCACCAGTTCGTGGATGAATGAAGTCCAATGTCAAGGAATGCAAGGCTTGACCGTTAATGGAAAACGGTGTCTTCATAGGAGAATATTTTGGATCGCCAACGATTGGATACCCCAAATATTCCATATGCACGCGGATTTGGTGTGTTCTACCAGTTCGCAGATTGCATTTTACAATAGTATATTTGCCAAAGCGTTCAAGCACCTCGTAGTCAGTAATGGCGTTACGACCATCTTCCTTAACTACAGCCATTTTTTTGCGGTCGTTCTTGTCTCGGGAAATGAGTGTCTCAATAGTTCCGCTATCGGTCTTAATATTGCCGCGCACTACACAAAGATAGGAACGCTTTGCAGTTTTAGTTTGAATTTGCTCTGATAAAGAAACGTGCGCTTGATCATTTTTTGCGCATATCATGATGCCACTTGTATCCTTATCCAAGCGATGAACTATACCTGGACGAATCACTCCGTTAATACCGGATAGATTCTTGCAATGATACAAGAGAGCATTTACCAAAGTTCCAGAATAATTACCTGCAGCAGGATGAACCACCATGCCACGAGCCTTATTAACAACAACTACGTCATCATCTTCATAAAGAATATCCAACGGAATATTTTCAGGCTGCACATCCAGAGGCTCAGGCTCAGGCAAGGTTACAACAATCTTATCCCCTGCTTTAAGCTTATAATTGGACTTAAGTACCTTTGTCCCCTTAACGGCTCTACCGTCGTCCATAAGCTTTTGCATATTGGATCTAGTAATATCAAGCAGTTGAGCGAGGACTACATCAGCCCTTTGGCCAGCTTGTTCTTCTGTTATGATTAGTTCTTCTCTTTCTCCCAGAAATCCGTTTTCAGTGTACTCCATACAAGCATCCCCACTCCTACACAAATTGCGATATCAGCTACGTTAAATACGGGCCAAACGCGAAAATCAAAAAAGTCTACAACAACTCCGGTCTTGGCACGGTCAATTAAATTGCCTACAGCGCCACCGGCAAACAAACAGGTACCATAGGTTGCCCACGGACCTAGTTCTTTGATATCCTCACGGAAAAAATAAATACCCAGCATTACAGCAAAAGCAATAGCTATGAAAATGTATCTCGCTCCTGCGAACATGCCAAATGCTGCACCATCGTTCAAAATATATGTCCAATGAAAGATATTTTCAATAACGGGTATGCTTTCACCCAAAGTCATATGACTTTGCACATAATATTTTGTATATTGGTCTATAATAATTACAATAATAGCGATAATTGCAAAAAGCATAAAGTTCTCCTATTTTATATTCTTGTATTATTATACCACAATCGTTAAAGAAATTAGCAAAGTTACATATGATAAAAAGAGAAATTTTATTTATTTTTTCGTGTAATTGACTGCTTAATTTTTGAGTATTATAATGATTATGATTTTGCTAATAAATCTGAAGATTTTGTAAGCGAATATTAAGAATAGCGAGGATAATAAATGATTGGTGAAGTAAAGTGGTTTAATGCCACAAAGGGTTGGGGTTTTATCGAAACTCCCGACGGAGATGCATTGGTGCATTACAAAGATATTTTAACTCCCTGTGCTACTGGTTTTAGAACTCTCAATCCCCACGACATGGTTTGCTTTGATGAAGTTCATTCTCCATGTGGCATCAAGGCAAAGAATGTTTTTAAAATTTAAGTGTAAACACAAAAACTGCCCCACGCAAATACGTGAGGCAGTTCTTTTTTTATTAATTATTTTGGCAGCTTAAAGGAGCTCTTCAAAGATACGATTCTGTTGAATACCAGGGCACCAGGCTTGGAGTCTTTAGCATCAACACAGAAGAAACCATTTCTTACGAATTGGAACTTATCGTATGCTTGTGCATCTTCCAGATATTTCTCTACGAAAGCATGAGCAACAGTCAAAGAATTAGGATTGATGTTCATGGAACCATCTTCGTTGTAAACGCCTTTTTCTTCATCGATAAGGTTTTCATAGAGGCGGCATTCGCAAGGAATTGCAGTCTTAGCATCAACCCAATGAATGGTGCCTTTAACCTTACGACCATCAGGGCTATTGCCACCCTTACTTGCAGGATCGTAGGTACCATGAATAACAGTTACATTGCCGTTTTCATCGGTTTCGTAACTAGTGCATTTTACAAAATATGCATGCATCAAACGAACTTCATTGCCTGGGAACATTCTGAAATATTTTCTCGGAGGCTCGATCATGAAGTCTTCTCTTTCGATGTAGAGCTCTTTAGAGAAGGAAATTTCTCTGGTACCCATAGCTTCGTTTTCTTGGTTATTGGGAGCTACCAGCATTTCGCTTTGGTCTTCAGGATAGTTATCGATAACCAGTTTGATAGGATCAACAATACCCATAACTCTTGCAGCCTTGAGTTTCAAGTCTTCTCTAATGCAGTATTCCAGCATAGCGTAGTCTACAGCACTATTTGCTTTTGCAACGCCGCAAAGTTCAATGAATTTTTGAATGGATTCAGGAGTGAAACCACGACGACGGAGAGCTGCGATAGATACCAGACGAGGATCATCCCAACCATCTACAGTGCCTTCTTCAACCAATTTCTTGATATATCTCTTGCCAGTTACAACATTCTTCAGATACAGCTTAGCAAATTCGATTTGTTGCGGAGGTTGGGGATATTCCAATTCTCTTACAACCCAATCATACAGAGGTCTATGGTCTTCAAATTCCAAAGTACAGATGGAATGGGTAATGTTTTCTTCAGCATCTTCGATAGGATGAGCGAAGTCATACATAGGATAGATGCACCACTTGTCACCAGTGTTGTGATGATGCAAATGAGCAACACGATAAATTACAGGGTCACGCATGTTGATATTCGGAGATGCCATATCGATTTTAGCACGCAAAACGATGGAACCATCTTCGAATTCGCCATTTTTCATTCTTTCAAACAAATCAAGGTTTTCTTCGATGGAACGATTTCTGTAGGGGCTCTCCTTACCAGGTTGGTCAAAGGTACCTCTGTATTCGCGAATTTGCTCAGGAGTAAGTTCGCAGACAAATGCTTTACCCTTTTTGATAAGCTTAACAGCGCCTTCGTACATTTTGTCAAAATAATCGGATGCGAAATAGAGATGTTCGCCCCAATCTGCGCCCAACCATTGAATATCCTTTAAGATGGATTCAACGAATTCGGTTTTTTCCTTAGTCGGATTTGTATCGTCAAAACGCATATGGAATACGCCATTGTATTGTTTTGCCAAACCATAGTTTAAAAGAATAGACTTAGCATGGCCAATATGCAAATAACCATTAGGTTCCGGTGGGAAACGAGTGCAAACTTCTTTAACTTTGCCGTCCTCCAGATCCTTGTCGATGATAGTTTCAATAAAGTTTCTAGAATATACTTCTTTTTCAGGTGTTTGAGTAACTTTTTCTTCCATTATTACAGCACTCCTAATCTATTTATTAAAAATAGTCTTCTCCACTACTCCCATTATAATCAGCAATATTTTTAAGTTAAAAATACTCAAAATCTTGCTTATACAAACTCATTATAATTTTAGCATATACACCCTAAAAATGCTAGATAATTTTAGGAAGGCTGTATATGCCTCATAAATGAAACATTTCTTCTTATCCATGTTGTCCTTGAAACAACAAAAACGCATAACAATCTCCATAGTCTAGGCGATTATTACGCGTTTGCATTCTTTATATTTGATACAGCCAAACTATTACCGGCATGGTTAAGGTACACAATGTAGCCGTAACCACATTAATAACACTTGCATATTCGCCATCTCCACCAAACAAGGTTGCCATACTAACAACAGTTGTAGCAGAAGGAGTTGCTGTTGCCAAAAGGGTAATAAGCAAAATAGTTTCTCCATTGGGAACCAGATTTGCCAAGCCGCTATACTTCAAAAACAGCATAGTAATCAACGGAACAATCACAAGTCTTAAGATAACTACAAAGGGCAAGCCCTTATAGGATTTAACCTTTTCCCAGGTAGTTCCACCTAGCAAAATACCGGCAATAATCATAGCAGAAGGTCCTACGACTCCGCCCATGGCCCTTAGGGCATCATTAACAGGAGTGGGGAAACGCAAGCCAGTTACGAGCAGCACAATGCCTATCATAATTGCTATCATATTAGCATTAGTGAAGATGGCCTTGAAATCCATGTGAGGTTCGCCAGCCAGGGAAGACTTCATATGCGTCCAAAACAGAACTAACTGAACAGCCACAAAAGAACTGGAATAAATTACCCATTCAGGACCTAGAACAGAAGTAACCAGAGGAATAATCAGGTTACCAGAATTGGAATAGATAACAGAACACATTTCCACTGCGTCCAAATGGAGCACTTTCCTCATAAAAGAACCTAAGGCGATAAGAATAACATGAATAATGACTGCAGCGAAGGTTCCTAGGAGCATTCCCTGCTGTACTGCAGGAGTAAAATCTACCTGGAAGGAAATGAGAATAACACAGGGAAAAAACAAATATAATAGCAAGAGTGAAATTACCTTGCTATCTGAGGTCTTTAAAATTTTAAATTTTACCAAGGACATGCTCATAAGCATAATTATAAACAAAGACAAAATTTTCTTTGCCAAGATAACGGAAATCATAACAAGCTTTCTCCCAACCAAAAATGCAGAATACTATGTTTCTGCACTCTTCCAGCAATTTTCTAATAATTTGATTTTTAAAATTCAGATGCACTTTCCTATTATAGCACACATTTTCCGCTGTTTTCATAAAACATACCTAATAAATAGTAAAATCTTTGCTTTTTAAGGCGGACCACTCTCTATAGTCGTAAAAGTCCCATTGATAATCAATAAAAAAGAGGACCAAACTTTCGCATGGTCCTCTAGCTTTATTTTCTTACAATACTACTAATAACATCTAGAACATTTTCAATCACAATCGGTTTCGGCAAGTGTTCATTCATCCCTGCCTCAAAAGCCAGCTTGCGATCCTCTTCAAAGGCATTAGCAGTCATAGCAATAATGGGAATATCTCTAACCTGTGGATTTGGCAGCATTCGAATCTTCTTGGTCGCTTCGTAACCATCCATAATAGGCATCTGTACGTCCATAAGCACAACGTCATACCTGCATTCCCTTGTCTTCTTCAGTACTTCTACAGCCAAATAGCCATCGGTAACGCAATCCACCGTTGCTCCATTTTCCATAAGCAAGGCTTCCGCAATTTCGCGATTCAGTTCATTATCCTCAACAAGCAAAATCGAAATTCCATCCAGACTCTTAACCCTCGAAGAAGGTTCAGGCTTTCTCAGCGCAGCACTATAAAGTTCTCTAGAATCATAAGCAATTCTAAAGCTCAAATTGATAGTAATCTCGGTGCCAAAGCCCTGCTCGCTAAGACAGGTAATAGAACCGCCCATCATCTCCACAATGTTCTTGGTAATAGCCATACCAAGTCCAGTACCTTGAATACCGCTTGCAGTAGAGGTTGCTTCTCGAGTAAAGGGTTCAAAAATATGGTCTACGAACTCCTGGCTCATGCCAATGCCATTGTCACTTACGATAAAACGATAGGACGCATAGCCCGGAATATCGCAAGGAATTTGTACAACACGGAGATTAACCTTGCCATGCGAAGGCGTATATTTAATAGAATTGCTAATACAATTCAAAAGCACTTGATTTAGGCGCAGCTTATCCGAAAGAACGTAGGAATTTCTAATGCCCTGCACATCAACGCAAAAATCGATTTTCCCTTTTTCGGCCGCAGGCTGTACGATATTTTTAATATCCTCAACAACATCTAGCAAAGAAACATGCAGTTCTTCGACCTTAACCTTGCCAGATTCAATATGGCTCATATCGAGCACGTCATTGATCAAGGAAAGTAAATGATCGGAGGAAGTCTTAATTTTCGCAAGGTAATCTGCAACCAATTCCTTGTCATCAATATGATTGGAGGCAAGATTCGTAAAGCCAATAATGGCGTTCATAGGCGTACGAATATCATGGCTCATACTATTCAAGAAGACTGTCTTGGCTTTGTTAGCACGCTCAGCAGTTTCAAAGGCTTCCTTGAGCGCACGCTCCTTGGCCAGCTCTTCCTTTTTTTCTTCAGTAATATCAAGGGCAAAGATACTTGCCATTAAATGCCCAGTAACTGGGTCCTTGGACAAAAGGCTCATTGCCCTAATATACATATCGATTCCAGGCAAATAATATTCCACCGTTTCAGTTGTCTTACCTTCCATAAAGTTTTTGACAAGACCAGCACGGGAGAAAATCCTTTCGCCATCTGGAGTTAAAATTTTAGCATTATAGATTTCAAACACACGCTTGTTGGCTTCGTCATAATCCACAGGTGGAACGAGACCAACCTTTTCTAACAAATCAGTTCCCTTAAAGGTCTGAACCTTCCCCTCGATAAGACCTTTATCCAGATCCAAGGAGAAATTGTAAACGGAATTTTTCGTCAAAGCTTCTGCATATTTAGCTTTTTGGGCAGCAAGACGCAGGAGAACACTTTCCTGCTCATCTATATCCTGAACTAGGCTATAGATAAATCTATTACCACTTGTATCTGTAACAAGCTTGCCATAATCAGAAACCCAAAGCCAATGTCCATCCTTGTGCTGTACTCTGTATTTAGCATGATAAGTTTGGTTGGATTTAAACTCCTTGGCAACATCGAGGAAATTGAGATCCTTATCCTCGCTACGAATATTGTTAAAAACCTTACCATTGGTAACATTAAGAAATTCTTCTTCAGTATAGCCTTGAATAGCGCAAAGATTTTTTGATACGTACACATAAGGAAAACCTTTGGCATAACGAATAATTCTTAAACCGCCCTTAATGCCACCCAAGAAAACCTCCAAGCGGCCATTGATATCCCTTTGCTCATTTTCCTGCTCAGTAACGTTGAGCATGATGCCAACGATGAGGCGAATTTTTCCATTGGGATAGTAGGCAATTCTCGCACTATTACTGCAGAAAATATAGGAACCATCCTTCTTTTGCAGGCGGAATTTAGGATCGGACAAGCCTTTCCCAGCCAGAGTAGCATTAAATTTTTCCAAAACCCATTTTTTATCATCTGGATGAATTGCTCTTAGCCAGGAATCTAAAGCATTAGGAAAGTCCTCCTCATTCTCATATCCCAACATATATCTATATCTTTGGCTCCAGAAAATATCGGTCATCTCACCCGCTTCATCAAAATAGAGATACCACAATGCCGAATCGGTTACGTCATTTACCATATTCAGATTTTCCAGAGTCTGCAAATAGTTATCCCTTGTTTTGGAGCTTTCAGTAATGTCAATCATACTGCGCTGAATAATTGCTTCGCCTTTTTCATCAAATAAAAGACGTGCTTTACCAAGGCATAGCAAATCCTTGCCATCCCTACGATGCACATGATATTCAAAATCTACAGAATCGTTCTCATTTTTAAGCGAATTAACAGCTTCGGTAATTTTAGTAATGTCTGCAGCACTTACGGATTTGGCAATGCCAGAAAAGCCTTCGCGCTGAATATGTTCTTTAGAGGAATAGCCTAGAATTTCTAATGCAACATCATTAACAAAAAGTAATTCCTTGCTGTCTCTCTTATATTGAATAATACCACAGGAAACAGCGGACAAATATTGCCTTAATTCCTTTTTGGATTCGTCACGCTCTCTAATAACATCGTAAATATATTCTGCTCCCGTGTTTTCATTAACATACTTTTCAATTTCTGCAAAGGAAGCATAAACTACCTTGGGACTGCCATCTTTGTCAAAATAAGGTGTTAGAGAACATCTTAAAAGATGCGGTTCGCTGTTGTCAAAATGAGCTCTTGCTTCTACTACACAGGATTTACGCAGGTTGCCTAAGAAGGATTTATCGAAAAGGCCTAAAATTTTAGCTTTGTCTTCAGGATATGCATATCTGGAAAGATAGGATTTTGCCATAGAAAAAGACCAGATAGCACCTATAAATTTAGGCACGTAAATGTCATGCATTATCTTAACTTTGGAAGTTGGCAGGTCAATCTCCCACACTGCTCCAAGGAAGCTAGTCATGCTTTCAAAAAGCGCTTCATTGTAGGTTGGAGAATGCTTGTACATGCCATTGCTATACATGATAATCACCTCAGATTATTGAAAAACGCAAAATTTACTTAATAGCATATAATTCTATGTAACGCAAAAAGTTTCCTGCTAGAATAATTGTATCCACCTACCAAATGAATGAAATGTTTGTGAAATGTTATTTACGAAAATGTGAACTTGGAAAAATAAAAAGGCTGAAGCGTTTAACTTCAGCCTATAATTTTTGTAACCTAAATATAGATAAACTTTGAAAAATTGTCTTATTTACTTGCATACTTAATAAGATTTTTAAATAAACTCAAAGCTATCCCGTAGTCTGCAGGAGTAGTTTTTTTGTCATAGCACACAAGCTTAACATCATTGTCCGGATGGAATTGCAGTCCTACGCAATACCTCTTGCCAGGATGTTCAATGGCTTCAATAATTTCTACCCCATTATAGCTACTCTTTCCCGTCAGAATGAGACCCGAGCCTTCCAATTTATCTAGAGCTGGATGATGCCAGGAAGAAATGTTCTTCATAACATCTGCTTGAACAATTTTGAACAGATGGGACTCTTTGCTCACAAGCTCCACATCGTGACGCACAACACGATTATCCGGAGTTCCCAAAGGATCTCTGTGAAAATCAATAGTATACTCCTGACCTTGAGCTTTGTAGTAGTCTCGAATATCCTGAATATACCCTGTACCAGCCACAACGCCCATCATCTGCATACCACGACAAACAGCAATGGTAGGAATATCCTTATCCATACAATAAGCCATTAAGATGTAATCAGAAATGTCACGAGCTGCATCGATGTCTTCACTATTGGCAAATTCTTCTGGAACCTTAAATAACGTAGGACTTATATCCTCGCCGCCAATCATGAAAATGCCATCGATATCTTTAAGAACTTCTACCACATTTGTTTTAGCATAATCTCTAGCCTTAATTTCATCAGCGAAAGCTTGCTTAAGGACACCATGAGCATCTAATTCTTCGCTGATAACTTGAT
>JAKSOJ010000140.1 GCA_024405645.1 Phascolarctobacterium sp.
TAATAATGTTTTATTCATAAAAAATCTCCTTAAAACAAGAAAGGTATTTTTTCGCACAGTAATCCACTGTTTATTATATCATAAAATAAAAAAAACCTCATCTTCTAAGATGAGGTTTTTTATTTAAATTTCGTAAATTTACTATGCGTTTTTCTAGGCAGAACTATTGTTCTATTACGCCTTGGACGGTTGTATCAGCACTAGCTTGTACAAAAGTTGCAGAACCAGCCGGAATAGTAACAGAAGAACCTTTTACAAAAGCACCGCCCACAAGGCCAACAGGTCCAAGAACAATCATACTACCAATAGCAGCGCCTGCGGCACCTGCAATGCTAGTTGCTTTTTGTTTAGCTAATTCGCCAACATAGAGAGGAATTTTAGTGCCATCAACAGCTTCTACATGGGAGAAGGTCAAATCTAATCTACCATCTTTACCAAAAATACCAGGTTGAGAAACCTTATTCAGGGTTGCCACACCATGTGCACCCTTGGGAAGAACCAAAACGTCATTAACATAAAGGTTATCCGCGGAGGTGAATGTGATTGTATCGCCTTTGCGATTGGTTTTAGTGCTGAATTCAGAATCAAAAATGATCTTCATCACAGAATCCTTGGGCAAGGTTACCTCTTGAACAGGAATATTAGCATCAGCGTAACCAGCTAATCTTTCCAATTCTTGCAAACGAGTAGACAAACTGCCAGATTGCACAGAGCCATTAACTAATTTTTCTGCGTTCTCAATACGAGTTTTTGCAGGTTGAGTGGACATGTTATCAGAAAGTTTCCAGTCGATAACGTTCAAGCGAGTAGCAAAGCTTGCTTCACCACTAGCAGAAGAACCATCGATATAAGCATACATATTATCGATACGAGTCAAAATGGCTTCGTTACCAATGGTACCATACAGATCATCTTCCAAACTATCCATTCTAGCTACTAAAGAACCAGTTTGTTCAGTACCATATAAAGCTTTTTCAATAGCACCTACTTTTTGAGTAGCGCTCAAAGAATCTGCAGCAAAGCAGGATGCGGATAAAGCCATGGCAATAGCAAATGCAGCTAATTTCTTTTTCATAATAAAAACCTCCTATCGGACGTAAATAAACAAAATATAATAACATACTAATTATAACATATTTTATTACAAATACCACTACATTTTGTGTCTTTTCTATGTCAGCACAAAATAAAAATAGTCCTTAACACAGAATCAAGGACTATTTTAAACATACTATTCAGTTTTATTTATTCGAAGAAGAACTTTCTTCTTTTTGCGCAGATTCCTCACTTTTAGTTTCTTCTTTTTTATCTGTGCCTGTCAATTTATCCCAGAATTTTTCCTCTTTTGTTTTTTCTTTCTCAACCTTGGGCTCTTCTTTTGGTTTTTCTACTACCCATTTTTTGTCGATAATAAATTCGTTAAGCTTTTCTAAAGGAAATACTATTGTTTGATCCTTTCCTTCTGCATTCTTTTGCACAAGGTGTAAATCATTTTGGGTAATATACCATTCGTCCGGTATGCTACCATTAAATCCCAGTTTAGCTTCATCACTAAGCTTATTCATAGCAGGAATTAGTTTTTTATGCTTCATATTCAGAATTTGGTCAAGCTTAACTTTTTCATAGGATTTTGGATCAATGTTAATATGATGATGTTCAAATTCTTCTTTACCACTAATAAGTTGGATAGACCACAGTTTGGAATCAGATCTCAAAATATTAAAGGCTAAATCTTTACTGCCATCAAAAACCTTGGACATATATGTAGCAAGTTCATCTTTTAAAATTTTATTAACCTTATTTTCCGCATCTATGCCAGCACCAGCAAATTCAGGATAAGTACCCTCTCCAAACGGAAGCACAACTTTTCTAGGCATAAACATGCCACCGCCAAAAGTGCGCCCCTCGTTAACAGTATTTTGCTTATCCGTCAAGCCGTTGGACATCAGGGTTACCATGCTTTCATGCCACGACTTATCTTCCTTGTCATATTTCAGCATATAGCCAACATCAGCAAGAAGATTTGTGCGAGCTTTAACCTCTTGATCCAAGAAAAGTTCATCAACACCATCTTTGTCATAATCATACGGAACAAGAGAATAAATACCATCAAAATTTAGGCGTTTAGTTTCAACGCTATTTAGCGATTTAACTATACGAGCTTCGTTTTTGTTTCCATTCTTCAAAGACAATTTAAGGCTATTTCCATTAACATCAACATTTACTATAACGCCAAGATTATCCTTGCCACCAAACACTTCCGTAACTTTCCCTTTTTTATCATAATCGATAATGTGGAAACTACTAGGAACAGTCCATGATCCACGCCCAACACTTAAAAGCAGCTGTTCGTCGGATTCTTTATCAATAACGTTAACTGGTTTCAAAAGACAGCTATAACCCCCGGTAACAGTTGGCTTATATGCAGTAATGATGGATTCATCCGCTCTTTTAAAAATTACAGTCAGGTTATCCATATAGCCACCCTTTATTGGGTTTGCCCACAGTTCAGCAGTCACTTTCTCTCCAGCTCTATTCAATTCGGTTTTAGCCAACAGTTCATCTGCCGCATAACCTATGCTTGTATTATATAAAAGTCCAAGTGCCAGACAAAGAGCGATACTATTAACGGTCTTGCGCATAGACTCACATCCTTTCAATGTTTAATACCATATTATACCATATTTTGCAAATGCTTCGTCCAAACAATTTTCAGGTAAATATTCAGAAAATTTTCTTGATGATGACAGTCAAACCTAATATAATTAATCTAGGTATATTTGACTATTGGTTTTAGGAGGAAAGTTATGTTAAAAGTTACCCTTGGAAGAACTGGCATTACCGTTAATAAAAATGGTTTTGGCGCATTACCCATTCAACGCGTAAGTAAAGAAGAAGCTGCCAAAATCCTACGCAAAGCTTATGATAATGGAGTCGAATACTTCGACACAGCTCGCGCATACACCGATTCCGAAGAAAAAATCGGCTATGCATTAAGCGACGTTCGTAGCAATATATATCTTGCAACTAAATCAAAATCACTTACTCCAGAAGGTCTCAGAAAAGATTTGGAAACAAGTCTCAGGACTATGAAAACTGATTATGTTGATGTTTTCCAATTTCACAACCCACCGTTTCTTCCCAAGCCCGGTGGAGAAGATGGATTATATGACGAGGCATTAAAAATGCAACAAGAAGGCAAGCTTCGTTTTATTTCTACAACTAGCCACAAGATTCATATTGCCAACGAAGCAATCTCTTCTGGTTTGTATGCAACTCTGCAATATCCATTTTCCTACATTGCTGCTCCAGCAGAGCTTGAGCTTGCTAAAAAATGCAAAGAAGCCAATGTAGGCTTTATTGGCATGAAGGGTTTGGCTGGTGGTCTTCTCAAAAACTCTGCAGCTGTTTATGCATTTGCATGTTTGCACGACAATTTGCTTCCTATTTGGGGAATCCAAAAAGAATCTGAGTTAGATGAATTCTTAAGTTACCAAGACAACCCACCTGTATTGGATGAAAAACTGCAAGACCAAATCAACAAAGATAAGACAGAATTAAGCGGGGATTTCTGCCGTGCATGTGGTTATTGCATGCCCTGTCCTGCAGGAATTAACATTCCTCATGCAGCGCGTATGAGCCTTTTCCTGCGTCGTTCCCTTGTAGCTCCCAATATCACACCAGAAGTTCAAGAAATGATGCATCGCATTCCTAATTGTTTGCATTGCAATCACTGCAAAAACAACTGCCCCTACGGCTTAGATACACCTACACTTCTCGCAGCCAACTACAAAGATTGGTTAACATTCCTTAAATAAAAAACTTAAAGCATCAGCAAGCTTCCAAAGCCTACTGATGCTTTTTCTTTTACATATTAGCTTTTTCTACGCGAACTTCAAACATTCTATCCCATGGAAGAGTAAATTTATAATCATTTACAGCATCACCCATATAAGGACCAGCAAGTGCTTGAATTTCATTAGTGATTTTATCTTCTGCTGCAGCTTTTTGTTCGGCGTTTAATCCAGAGTTTGGCCAATAATTAGGCCATATCAATTCAGTATAAGTTTTCATACGCACGTTGGACTGATATGCCCAATCATCAAGATAGCGTTGATCCAATAAATAGCGTTTCATTCCCGGCGCATAACTTTCCGCCAACAATCCCTGTGCCAAAGCAAAGCCTAAAGAATTGCCTGCAGTATTCCAACCGCCATAAGCAGC
>JAKSOJ010000141.1 GCA_024405645.1 Phascolarctobacterium sp.
TATTTTTAAATTCAAAATCGCTTTGCGATTTTCCATTCACTCAGCACTCATCACTATGCACTCATCACTCTAATTCAGCATTATTTTTTTGCTAATAGTTTATTTTGTAACATTTTTATCATATCTTTGTCCGTGTGCAGAATTACAAAGAAAAAATTTGCAGGATTTTCTGATTTCTTGTAGAATAAAATCATTAGAAAGACCAGCGCGGGTTTAGATAACGCCTGGTCATTTTTTGGTAAAGGGAGGATATTCACATGAAAAAGAAATTAGTAGCATCTTTAACTGCTTTGGCTTGCGCAGCAGCTCTTATTGCTGGTTGTGGCGGCGATGACAAAAAAGCTGCAGCTCCTGCTGGCGGCGACAAAAAAGCAACTGCAAAGGTTGATCGTTCCAAAGAATTTGTTACTGTATTAACTGGTCCTACTTCCGGCATTTACTTCCCAATCGGCGGTGCATTCTCCAAAGTTATTGGTGAAATGGGTTACAAAACTAGTGCAACTGCTACCGGCGCTACCGGCGAAAACATCAACGGCATTTTGACTCACAAAGGCGAAATGGCTATTGCAATGTCCGACTCCGTAATCCAAGCTGTTGAAGCTTTCGGTGCTTATGAAGGCAAAAAGAAAGCTGAAGATCTCCGTGCTATCATGGGTCTCTGGCCGAACGTTGTTCAAATCGTAACCACCAAAGATTCTGGCATTAAATCCTTCAAAGATATTAAAGGCAAACGCGTTGGCGTAGGTGCTCCTAACTCTGGCGTAGAACTTAACGCTCGTATGATTTTCGAAGCTAACGGCATGACCTATAAAGATGCAAAAGTTGACTACCTGTCCTATGGCGAAGCTATTGCTCAAATGAAGAATGGTCAATGCGATGTTGCATTCGTAACCTCCGGTCTTGGCAATGCTACCATTAAAGAACTTGGTACTACCAAAGAAATTACCTTCGTTCCTGTTGATGGCGAAGCTCTCAAAAACCTGACCAAGAAATATCCGTTCTACATCGAATGGAAGATTCCTAAAGCTACCTATGGCACTGCAGCTGACACCACTACCGCAGCAGTTATGAACATCATGATCGTTAACAAAGACTTGAAAGAAGACGTTGTTTATGACCTGTTGGATGGTATCTATTCTGCAAAAGGTTTGGAAACCATTGGTGCTTCCCATGCAACTGCTAAACGCGAAATTAAACCTGAAACCGCTCTCCGCGGCATCAAAGGTACCGCTGTTAAACTGCATCCGGGCGCTGAAAAATACTACAAAGATAAAGGTATCCTGAAATAATAATTCAGATTTGTAATTGTTATGAAGAAGTTATGGCTGATTCTTTCAGCCCTTATGGTTATATGTTGTGCTGGGCTTTATGCCCAGTACAGCTTATCACCGGATAGAATGCTCGTAATTAGAGACTTCAAAACCGGTAAGGTATATGTTGAACATCCGATAAAAGTAGGGGATAAGCTCTTCTTTGGATGGATTCATTCTTGGGAAAGAATTCGTTGGCATGAGTATTACCATATCGAGGCCAATAATACACTTGTCCTTGATACGATTTGTTTTCCTGCATTTGGTGCAGGTATTCCCGAAAACAAAGGTAAAAAAACTCGCGTGGAAAATGGCATGATTTATATGGATGATATTGGTCAAGTTTTTGAGCAATTTGACTGGATCAATTCCCATCTTGCTACTCGCGATATAAAAATTAACGATATGCTATTAACTAGCGGTAGACTCCTTCCGGAGCATACTCGTTTAACATTAAAAATTGAAAAGAGGGGTCTTTTAAATGGACGAAAATAAGATTAGTTTGAATAATGATACTTCTGCTGAAGGTCAGGCCATGCAAGCCAAATCAGAAGAGGTGCTCCAAAAGCATGACAAAGAATCTGCTACCCGTAAATTAACTGGTACAATTGGCAAGGTTTTCTTCGTGCTGTGCGTTTTGGTTTCTTGCTATCATTTATATACAGCTGCCTTTGGCGGCCCTGTAACCCTGGTACATCGTTCTTTACACGTTGCTATGATGTTAGCTCTTTCTTTTATGATGTATCCGTTTAACAAGAAAAGTGATCGCACTAAACCGACGATTATTGACTGGATTTTGGTTGCATTGAGCTTTGCCGCTCCTTTGTACATCTGGAACGATTATCTTGGTGTAGTAGAGCGTGCTGGTAATGCTAGTGATATGGATATGTATATGGCTACACTCCTAACAGTACTTGTTTTGGAGTCCAGCCGTCGCGTAAGTGGTAATGCACTTTCCGTTCTGTCCATCATCTTCATCCTTTATGGTATCTTCGGTCGTAGCATGCCGTCCTTCTTCATGCACCGTGGTTATGACTGGACTAGCTTGTCCAACCATTTCTTTGCTAATACAGAAGGTATTTATGGTACTTCCGTAAGCGTAGCAGCAAGCTACATTTTCTTGTTCATCCTGTTTGGTTGCGTAATGCAAAAATCTGGCATGGGTCAATTCTTCAACGATATTGCTCTTGCTCTTGCTGGTCATACCAATGGCGGTCCTGCTAAGGTATCCGTTATCGCTTCTGGTTTCTTGGGTTCCATCAACGGGTCTGCTGTTGCAAACGTAGTAACAACTGGTGCATTCACCATTCCTTTGATGAAGAAAACCGGTTATTCTAAAGAATTCTCTGGTGCAGTTGAATCCGCAGCTTCCGTAGGCGGTCAATTGCTTCCTCCGATTATGGGTGCAGCTGCCTTCATCATGGCAGAAATGCTTTCCGTAAAATATACCGAGATTATCGTTTGGGCTGCAATTCCTGCTCTTCTGTATTATCTTGGTATCATCATCCAAGTTCAATTACGTGCTTCTAAAGATGGTTTGGTAGGTCTTCCTAAAGATCAATTGCCAAAAGCTGGCGCAGTTATGAAACGTCAAGGTCACTTGATGATTCCTGTGCTGTTCCTCCTTTACATGCTGTTCTTCTCCGGTACTACCGTAATCTTCTCCGCTGTTTGCACGATTATCGTAACCGTAGTTGTTTCTCAAATTAGTGCAAGCACTCGTATGGGCGTTAAAGATTTCATCGAAGCTTTAGCTGATGGTGCAAAACAAACTGTATCTGTAGCTGTTGCTTGTGCGTGTGTAGGTATCATCATCGGTGTATCCTCCAAAACTGGTTTTGGTCTGACTCTTGCTAATACCATTATCAGCCTTGGCTCTCAAAGCATTCTCTTTACTTTGATCTTCACCATGATTACTTGTATGATTCTTGGTATGGGTCTTCCTTCCATTCCTGCATACATCATTACTGCTTCTATCGCAGCTCCTGCATTGTCCAAACTTGGTATTGCTCCTGCTGCAGCGCATATGTTCTCCTTCTACTATGCAATGTTCGCAAACCTGACTCCTCCTGTAGCATTGGCTTCCTTTGCAGCGGCAGGTCTTTCCGGTGGCGATCCTATGAAGACTGGTGTTGCATCTGTTAAACTTGCAATTGCAGGTTTTATCGTACCGTTCATGTTTGTATACTCTCCGCAGCTTATGCTTATCAACACAACCTGGTATCAAGGTTTAATGGTAGCAGCAACTGCTTGCGTAGGCGTATTCCTGATTGGTGTTGCTGTTGAAGGTTACTTCCTTGCACCTGTTGCTTGGTGGCTCCGTATTGTTATTACCGCTGGCGCACTTGCATTGATGCATCCTAGTATGACTACTGACTTGGTAGGTTTGGTTGCATTGGTGGCACTGGTGTTCCTCCAAAAACAAAAAGCAAAATAATAAAACGCGAGATATTTGGTTTATACTGCGTTGAAATCAAAAATCGATTGTGGTCTGTACTAATATGTACTATCCCACAATCGATTTTTTCTTTTAAGGAAAAGCGTCTCTGAAGATTGTTCGAAGTTTTTGGATACATACTTCGACTATACCTTTTAGGTTTTATCCCAATCTCTCGTCTAAACACAAATCTTTCGCGTTTTTGAGATTTTTATTATTAAAATTTAAAATCGCTTTGCGATTTTTCTCCACTCATCAATCATAACTAATTTAGCATTCATAATTCAGCATTCAGCATTAAATAAACAGCCACCAATCCTCCCATCATCCCTGCTAAAATTCCAGCACTCATTTCTACACCAAAGTTTTGGATGAGGGCACCTAAAAAGAGGGGACCTACGGAATAGAAGAAACTTTCAGCAAAGAAGATAATGTTCT
>JAKSOJ010000142.1 GCA_024405645.1 Phascolarctobacterium sp.
TTTTGCAAATCTTTGAAAGCGATTTCCAATTCCTTCGGATCTTTGGAGTTGTTGGAATAACCATGTTTCTTAAGAGCCATGTTAAAGTGTTCACGAACTTCGTTGAGCACGATTAAGTGACCCTTGTATTCAGGTTTCCAAAGATCGTCCCATTTGGTAGGAGCTTCTTTGATATATTTTTTATTGTAGACAATACCAGTCATACCCCAAACGAAGGGCACGGTGAATTCGTTTTTCGGGTCATACACGGTGTTCTTGAATTTTGGATCAATATTCTTGGCATTGGGAATATTCTTGAAATCCAATTTTGCAAGCATATCCAGTTTAGTCATGGTGGTTACCATGTAGTCACTGGGCATAATTACGTCGTACTGAGCACCACCAGCTTGCATTTTAGCTAGGAGCTCTTCATTGTTACCGAATACGTCGTAGGTAACTTTGCATTTGTTCTGCTTTTCGAATTCTTCCAGGAGAGCAGGATCAAAATAATCTGCCCAGCCATATACATTCAATACAGCAGCTTCTTTGGATGGTTGTTGTTGCTTAGCAGCCTCTTTCTTTTGATCTCCGCCACCGCAACCAGTAACTAATGCGAGGCAGCATGCGAGTGCTAGCATTTTGAGTGAAGTTTTCATTAACACGTCCCTTTCTTTCTCTAAACAGATTAAAGTCTTTTCTGCCATAGACTTCAAAGATGATTATAAATGCTAAAACCCTATTTGGCAATAGGGTTTGGCTTGTTTAAAAATGTATTTTTTTTGTACTTTTTTATGTATTGTTGATGATAAAAAGTTTTGAATATAAATACAGAAATATAATTTTCATCTAAACTATTTTAGAAATGGCAATCTTAACATATCGTCAGTTATATATGGCATTCCAAGATGACGGGAGGGCTCAAAAGTTCCGTGACAATCTGAACCACCTGTTATATAAAGATTGTGAGTATTAGCATGTTTTAAAAGATTTTGTACATCTTCTTCAGTATGCTTGGAATGATAGCACTCAAAACCATCAAAATTTTCGTCACCGATTATATTAATAACTTTTTCAAATCCTGGACCATGAAACCCACTTGCTGCGTGAGCACAAACTGCAAGACCGCCTGCTCCGTGAATGATTTTGATAACTTCTTCAATTGAAGGAAACTCTGGGAAGCCTAAATCGTGCTCAGGAGTAAAGATACGTTTAAAGAAATCGTTAACATCCGTGCAGAGACCTTTGTCTTCAAGATAAGCAAGAGAGCCCCAACCACCGCGTGTTCTGTCGTAAGTATAGTTAAGAAATTCTTTGGTGCTAACGTTCCAACCCTCTTTTTCCAGTTGAACGATGGAATCTACATCTTTTTGTAGCAATAAATCAATATTGTGGGCAAGCACTTCTTGGAGAACTTTATTATCTACATCAATTCCGTAACCAAGCACATGAAAGTTGAGACCTTCCTTGGTTGTGTTAATCTCTACACCAGGAACAAAGCATAAACCAACCTTCTTTGCCAAACGCTGGCCTTCTAAAACATTATTCGTACTATCGTGGTCGGTAATGGCAAGTGCCCCAAGTCCTATTTTAAGAGCTTCATTAATAAGTTCTTGTGGTCTCCAAGTGCCATCTGAGGCGCAGGTATGTATATGCAAATCTACACGCATGATTTCACCTCCTAAATTGGCAAATCAAAATGTAATTCATTAACGTCTAACATTATTATAATTTATGTGTTTTAAATTGCAAGAGTTAACTAGTTTTGGCGTAAAACACATTTAAAATATTAATGTGAAGTTATGAACATTTTTTGCAAAAAATATAACCTAGGAGTATAATTTACTTGGTTAGAGAACATAATTTTTAATTGGGAGATGGGTTTATGGCTCTTTTATCATTGGGCTTATTAATTATCGCAATTATTCTTGGTTTTACTCGCAAAATGAATACGGGCCTTTTATGTATGGCTTTTGCTATGGTAGTTGGACGTTTGGCAGGTATGAGTGATAAAGCAATCATCGCCGGTTTCAATTATAATCTGTTTATCATGCTTTTAGGCGTAACATATCTATTTAGTTTGGCTCAGATTAATGGTTGTCTGGATCTTTTAGCCAAAAAGGTTGTTGCTTTAGCAGGTAAGAAAACATATTTAATTCCTATCATTATTTATCTCTTTGCTACAGTGCTTTCGGCAATAGGACCAGGAACAGTGCCGACTATGGCTATTCTCATGGTATTTGCGATGGCTCTTGCAGCAGAATTATCTATTAATCCTGCTATGCTTAGCGCGTTAATAGTTTTAGGTGCATCTGGAGGTGGCGTAAGTCCTTTAGCTGCAACTGGTATCATTGGGTTAAATCTCTGCGCAGGCTTTGGTTTAACAGGTATTGAAAGAGAATTCTTTTTCAATGGACTTTTAGCAGCAACCGCATATGCAACATTTATCTATTTTGTTGCTGGCGGCTACAAAATGCATTCCGACAAAGTAATGAACTTAGGCGACATTCCTGCCTTTAATGCTAAACAACTAATTACATTGGCTGGTATTGTGCTAATGGTATTCCTAGTTATGGTTTTAAAAATTAATGTCGGACTAGTAGGTTTCTTGATTGCGGGTGTATTGAGTTTCTTGAAAGTTTCCGATGAATCGGAAGCATTGAAAAAGGTTCCTTGGGGAACATTGCTTCTCATTACTGGCGTTGGTATGTTGATGAACATTATTACCAAATTAGGTGGTATTAAGATTTTGTCTGCAGCACTTGTTTCTATTATGACAGAGTCTACTGCAACATCCATTATGGGTTTATGCGCAGGCATTACATCTTGGTTTAGTTCAACATCCGGTGTTGTTATGCCAACATTAATTCCAACTATTCCTTATATTAATGCTCAAATGAACAATGTTTTGAATCCTGTTGAACTTGCAACTGCTATCACCATGATTTCCAACACTGGTGGTATTTCTCCATTGTCCACAGGTGGCGCTTTAGCTTTAGCTGCATATACTTCTGCAGCAGGTTCTACACCTGAAGATCAACAAAAACTTTTTATGAAAATGTTTTCTTTCTCTTGCATGGGTATTGCCTTCCTTTGTACCATGGCATACTTTGGATTATTTAGATGGTTGTTATAGTAAAACTTGCGATAATCGATTTATACTTCGTTGTCGTCAAAAATGCTATGAGTCCGTACTTGTTTGTACTGTCCTCATAGCATTTTTTCCTTCCGCCTCGTCTAAATTCGATTCTTGCAAATTTTTGAATAGTTGTTGAAGAAAACTAACAATAATAAAAAGCATATCCCGAGCGTGGGATATGCTTTTTATATTTTGGCTTTAGGTAATTATTTTTTCTTGGTCAGATTTTTAAGGAAGTCTCTGGTAGAACGTTTTACCATGCCATGAACGTCAGTTTCTTCGCTGCGTTTACGGTTGTCAATGCTATTAGCAATAACAGTGCCATCGGTAGGGTCAACAATGCTATAGTTCAAACTGATTTCGCAGTTGTCGCGCCAACGTTCGGGAACCCAAACTTTAACTTTTCTTTTAACGATTTGTTTTTCCCATTTACGTTTATCCTTGTTCCAGACTTCCATAATTTCTTCTTCTTCATCTTCTCGCCAGTAGCCAGGAACAAGATCTTGATAAATACCCATTTGAGCAATGGTGATTTTTAATTCAACAGTTAAAGGAGCTTTGGCGTTAACATTAGCAGGAGTAGGTTGCTCGCTATTACGCATGTCTGCAATCATCAGTTTAGCTTTGTTGCCAGCTTCGTACAAGCCACCAATTACTGTATCTTCTGCATGAGAACAGAGTTGGTAGTCATCGTTTTTGACAACACTATTATTATTAATTGCCATTACTTTTATAGCTTGCAAATTGGCCATGTTGTAGGCAGGATTTTTATAGAAGGAAGGAGCAGCCCAAGCCATGGTAGAAGCTGCCATGGTTAAAATGCCAGTTGTTAATGCAACTAAGAATTTTTTCATAGTTATAACCCCCATAAAGTTTGTTGATATCATTGTAGCACAAAAAGGAAAATCTGTCTTTATTGAAAAATAGAATAAAAAACAGCTGATAGGGTTTAAAGCCTATCAGCTGCCTTGAAATCTAAAATTATTTTGCCAATTCTTCTGCAACCAGGTGACCCATTTCAGAAGTAGAAACTTTCTTCAAGCCTTCTGCATAGAGGTC
>JAKSOJ010000143.1 GCA_024405645.1 Phascolarctobacterium sp.
TTTATGTCCAGGGGCGATAGCAATTTCTATATGACGAAAGCTTGGATTTTGGGTTGTATTCCTAATGTTCAGTCTTCCTATAAGGTTGGTAATATAGGAGCTCCTGTTGGTAAGATTGTTGAAGATAGAGCAAGCGGTATTGCCGGGGAAATAGGCCAAAATCCTAAAGCTATTCCTTTATTTGTGAGTGCTACAGATAATGCTAGAGGGTTATCGCATAGTATTCGTACAGGTATTGTTGAAGATGACAAGCTTTTGACTGCTATGGTGGACGCTGCTACCGTAAATACTGTAAGCAAGGTTATGAACCGTGCTGGTGGTGGAACGGCTCAGGTTCGTTTTAGTATAGTTGGTAAAGATGCTGACAACAATCATTTGAATATAGAGCGTGAGAATATGTATTATTCCACGGATAACGTATTGAAGACAATTACCCAAGAATTGACTGAAGCAACCAACACTCTTATGCAAAATAAATTTGCCGACGTTAATATTTACGCAATTAATGTTGATGCAGAGGTTACAGAAGATGTTAAGGTTGCAGAAATAACTGCAGTTAAGGCTTTGGAAGACAAGGTGAAGCTTGGCGATAAGCTGCCTATCAAAGTAACTATGAAACCGTATCGCGGGGAAGAGTTTTCAAAAGTCTACGAATACGAAATTTCCAAAGAGCAAAAAACAGGTAAACTGTCCTTGAATGTTCGTGGTGGCAGTAGTATGGCTTGGGCAATTAATCTTTTGCGAAAACAAAAAGAAGATGAGGGCTCTCCTGCTAAAACTAAAGAAAAAAAGCGTACTTTGAAAGATTATGTTGATGATGTAAATAGTTCTGACAAAAACAATGAAGTTATTATCGATTTAGCTAATGGTGGGTCTGCCAAAGATGCTGAATCAGATGGAAGTCTTGCAAGTATGCTCAAAGGTTCTAAATTTAAACAAAGATTTCCTCATAATTTTATTATTGATGGAGAAAAGGATATTACAGTAACAGTCACTAAATAATTTGCAATGTGACAAGAATTTGCCATAAAAGTAGATTATGATACTAGTAATAAATTAGAAGGTTTAAAGATGTTTGAAAGATTATCAAGAAGTGTGGGCAAAAGAATATTGAATTTCACGAGAGATAGTGGACGTATGACTATGCTTTGGATTGAGACTTTGAAACATTTGAAGGATGCCAGTCCGAAAGAAATTATTCGTCAAATGGCTCTCTTAGGTGCTGACTCTGTGCCGATTGTCATGATTACCATTCTCTGTACAGGCATGGTTTTCTCAGTTCAGACCGCTAAAGAGTTTGTGCGTTTTGGTGCAGGTAATAATGTTGGTGGCATAGTTGCTATTGCCATGGCTCGCGAACTCGTTCCTGTTTTAACTGGCGTAGTTGTTGCTGGTCGTATAGGTGCTGCAATTGCTGCTGAACTTGGCACTATGAAGGTTACTGAACAGATTGATGCACTGAGAGTTATGGCTGCTAATCCGGTTCAGTTCCTAGTTGTACCTCGTTTTATTGCATTGGTATTGATGATGCCACTTTTGGTGGTTATCGGAAATTTAATTGGCGATATTGGTGGCTGGATTGTATCACACTTTTATGCTGGTATCAGTACTTTCAGCTATAAACAGTCTATTAGAGAGCTTGCTGAGTTATACGATATTTTTGGTGGGATGATAAAAAGCAGTTTCTTTGGCGGAATAATTGCCATTGTAGGTTGCTATAAGGGGTTGAATGCCCCTAACGGAGCTGAAGGAGTTGGCCTTGCAACTACTGCAAGTGTAGTATTATCAATCATCTTGATTTTTATAACTAACTATTTTCTTTCTATACTTATATTTGTTTAGGAGTTGGCGACATGAATAAAGAAGTAATGATTAAGATTCGCCAACTGAAAATAGCTTTTGGCGACTATGTTGTTATAGACAATATTGATTTAGATGTTTATAAAGGTGAGACATTGGCTATAATCGGTCCATCTGGTACTGGTAAAAGTACAATAATGAAAGTTTTGGATGGGCTACTTGCTCCTACAAGTGGTAGCATTGTAATTAACGGGCAAGAGGTTAGCGAATTTGATGAAGACGCTTGGAATGAAATTCGCAAGAATATGGGCGTTGTATTTCAGTACTCTGCACTTTTTGATTTCTTAACTGTAGGTGGCAATGTCGCTTTTGGTTTGAAGCAGCATTTTAAATTATCTAAAGAAGAAATTGATAATAGAGTTTCAAGTCTTTTGGAATTAGTTGGCATGCCTGATTCTGAAAATTTATTGCCATCAGAGTTATCAGGTGGCATGAAAAAACGTGTAGGCTTAGCTAGGGCTTTGGCAATTGAACCTAAAATAGTTCTATATGATGAACCTACCAGTGGCCTAGATCCTGTCATGACAACGACTATCTCAAAATTGATAAAAAAGACTCAAGAACATTTAGGCGTTACGTCTTTGTTAGTTACTCATGACATGAAATCATGTTATGTTTGTGCAGATCGTATTGCGATGTTATATAAAGGAAAAATTGTGCAGGTTGGCACAGTTGAAGAAATAAAAAATAGTTCGAATCCCATCGTACAAGCATTTATAAATGGATGGGAGTTTAAGGAGGAGGAAAACGATGGCAACAAGTGAGGTTAAGGTAGGAGCATTTGCCCTTAGTGGTGCAGCAATTCTTGCCGGAATAATCAGCTTTATGGGTGCGTTTTCCTGGGGAAGAGGCGGTTATGAATTAGCTGTTAGTTATCCCGAAGTTAGTGGTCTGATGCAGGGACAGGAAGTTCGCTACGCTGGTGTAAAAGTCGGAACAGTCAAGGCTATTGATGTTGCTCCCGATAAGGTTAATGTAATAGTAAAAATAGATGACAATATAAAAATTCCTAAGGGTGCTGATTTTACAATCGGTGCAGATGGTATTTTGGGCGCAAAATTTGTTAGTATTCTGCCTCCTGTAAAGGTTGGGCAAGAATTCATTCCTGAAGGTGCTAATGTTAAAGGTGTTTCAGGTGGTGGCATGGAGGAACTTATGAATGGTTCTGGAGATGTCATGAAACGTTTTGACAATATTGCTAGGGGTATGGAAAACATCATGGGTGACAAAGAAACCCAAGAAGCCATGAAGGGTACCATCAAAAATATGAACCAAATGACTGCCCACATGAGTGAATTCACTAAGATTATGGCAGATGTTATGAAGTCCAATCAGCAAGATTTTGCAAATATTGCAAGACAAATGGCAATTACTAGTCAGACTATGGCTCAAAGTGCAGCTCATATTCAAAGTATGGCTGCTAATGCTGACAACAATGGTGCTACAGGTCGTAATGTTGCTATTATGGCTCAAAATATGGCAAATACTACTGCTAAAATGGAAAAAATAGTAGATGGATTGCAAAAATTTGTAGATGATCCGGAAACCAAAAAAGACCTTCAGGCCACTCTTAAGAACGTAAAGGAAACTAGCGAAAAGGCAAACAAGATGCTGGGAACTTTTTCTAATGCGGAGTTTAAAATGGACGCAGGTTCTAGTTTAAGGGATCAACATTGGCGTGGAAATTTTGGCGTGAATCTTAGGCCTTCAGATAAAAACTCTGCTTACATTGGCTTTTATGATATTGGCAAAGAAAATAAATTTGATTTCATAGTGGACCGTAAGTTTGGTCCTGCCGCATTGAGTGTAGGTTCTATGCAGGGTGAATTCGGTGTTGGTTTAGGCTATGATTTTGGGAAAGCTTTTAGATTATATTCTCAAGTATATGATTTTGATAATGCCAAGGTTCGTCTTGGCGGTGAGGTTAAGCTAAACGATAGTTTCTCACTATATGGAGAAAGCATGGACTTGAAAGGGTCTAAGAAGGATACCTATGTTGGTGTTCGCGGTTATTTTTAGAAATAGTTTGACTATTTTGGGTTTGGAATATATAATTTTCTTGTCTGACTTGCTAGTCAGTTCGAATGGAGGTTTCAAAAATGGCTTTAAATAAATTTAGAAAAAGAGCTTTGCTCTTATCCGCTGCTTTGACTATGCTTTTAGCTTCCTCTGCATCTGCAGAAACTGTGCATATGGATTTGAATGATGCTATGCAACGTGCTTTTGATACTAATCCTGCAATTGCAATTGCTGGTTATGAGTTTGATGCTGCTCGTGCAAATTATAATGC
>JAKSOJ010000144.1 GCA_024405645.1 Phascolarctobacterium sp.
TAATCGGAAAAATTGTCGCTCCGCACGGTGTGCGGGGCGATATTCGTATTCTGCCCTTAACTGATAAGCCGGAACAATTTTTAGATTTAGAATATTTGCTTCTGCCCGGTGGCAAGAAGCTTACCATTAAAAGCGCTCGTTTCCATAAACGCATGGTTCTTATTACCACTAAAGAAATTACTGATATGAACCAAGCGGAGCTTTTACGCGATAAAGAGGTATCCATCTACGCAGAGGACCTTCCTGAATTGGAAGAAGAAGAATACTACGTAGCGGATTTGATTGGTCTGCCTGTTTACGACGAAGAAGGAAACAAAATTGGTACCTTCAAGGATAGCCTGCAAACTGGTTCAAACGATGTTTATCTCGTAGCAGCTCCTGGTAAAAAGGACGTTTTAATTCCTGCTCTTAAAGAATATGTTAAGCTCATTTCTCCTGCAGAAGGAAAAATTGTAGTAAAAATGCCCCAATGGGTAGATGAAGAAGAATGAAATTTTTATTTGTAACGCTTTTCCCTGAACAAATAGAAGAAGCAGCTTCTCATAGTATTATTGCAAGAGCTAAAGCTAAAAGTCTTGTAGAAGTATCCTGCATCAATCCTCGTGATTTTACTCATGACGTTCATCGTACCGTGGATGATACACCTTTTGGTGGTGGAGCAGGGATGGTGCTTAAGCCAGAGCCTTTGGTAGCAGCAATTCGCCTTGCTAAAGAAAAACTTCCTAATGCTCGCGTTATTGCTATGTGCCCTGGTGGGCGCACCTTAAAGCAAAGCATTGTGGAGGAGTACGCAAACCTTGGTCAGGACTTTATTTTCGTCTGTGGCCATTATGAAGGCTTTGATGAGCGTATCTTTAACTGGGTTGATGAAAAGCTTTCCATTGGTGACTATGTTTTAACTGGTGGAGAAATGCCAGCACTTATTGTTATGGATGCCATAGCTCGTTTTATTCCTGGCGTACTTGGGAAATTACAAAGTGCCGAGGAGGATTCTTTCTCTACCGGACTTCTTGAATATCCCCAATATACCAAGCCGGCAGTTTTTGAAGGCTTGGAAGTACCAGAGGTATTACGCAGTGGCAATCATGCACTTATAGCTGCATGGCGTTTGAAGGAGAGCTTGAAAGCAACATATCTTTTGAGACCAGACCTTTTAAGCAAAGAACAGCTTACTTTGATAGAAGGAAAGCTTCCTCAAAAAATGAAGAAGTCTGAAAGAAAATTCTACGAGGAGCTACGAGCTGAAATTGCTGAAGCGAAAGAAAATAAATAAAAACAACCCCGAAGTTTTGAAGAGATTTCATTACTTCGGGGTTATTTTTATGGAGTTGGAGAGCTTTGTTTGAAAAGTATATTATTTCCTCAAACGGAAAACCACGGGAATGTTGACGTAGCATTTAACTTTGTTTCCGTTGGCGTCTCTAGCAGGGGAGAAACGCCATTTATATACTGCTTGGAGCGCGGATTGGTCTAAAGAACTAGAACCACTACTGCCACTAACCGATGCTTCGGTAACTCTGCCACTTTCGTCAATTAGTACCCTAATCCTTGTTGTACCCTCTATGCCGTTTTTGCGAGCATCTTGGGGATAGGAAGGAGTAGTGCTATATGTTACATAGGGAAGTTGTACTGCTTGACCGGTTTGGCCTTGACCTTCGCCACTATTACCAGTTCCGCTACCAGTGGAGGTACCTTCACCTGGTTCTTCGTCAACAACGTCTTCTTTAACTTCTTCCTTAACTGGATCAGGAGCTTTAAGTCGTTTATCTACGATATCATCTTTTTTAGGCTTGATTCTAACCTTAGGCTTTTGTACAGGCTTGGATGCTGCTTTTTTCGGTGGAGCTCCTGCTAGGGTTAACTCTATAATTTTGTTGTCATTGTTCATTAAAGGAGACCAAAAATATGCACCCAATATTGCTGCTGCACCTAAATGAACAGCAGTTGCTAAACCAATAGCTTTGTTTAGGCGTTTGTTTTTTTCAATCATTTGCCATCACCTGCAATATCAGTAGCAAGACCAAAACGGGTAACACCTGCGCCCTTGAATTCGTCCATGAGTTTAATTACAAGTTTATAGTTAACATCTTCTTCTCCTCTAATGAGAATGGAGAAGTTTTCATCACTTTTTTGCATAGCTGCTGCCTTGCTGATGAGAGTTTTTTTGCCAATAGGTTGGTCCTCTAAAAATAGGGAACCATCCTTTTTTATTGTAACGGTAAATGGATTTCGGCTGGTAATAATGCTATTTTCTGCAACTGGTAATCTGATAGGAATAGTCTTTATTTCCGCCATGTTCAGAGTGCTGACAATAAAAAATACCAAAAGCAGGAAAATCATGTCGATCATAGGGCTAAGCATAATTCCAGGAGTTTTTCTTTCCTTGCGTTCACGTCTACGCATAATTAGCACCTACCCTTATATGTGATCATGATGTTCAATTGTGTGAATATTAACTAATACGTCAGCCACTTCGTTAATACCGAGAGTAGCATCTTTTAGCATGCTAGAGAGGTAGGAGTGGATGCACATGCCCATAATGGAAATAATAAGACCAAATACAGTAGTAATTAATGCTTCGCCAATACCTGCGGTTACAGCTAATGGATTGGAGAGACGATCGTTAAGAGCGTTGAAAGAAGCAATCATACCAGTGATGGTACCTAAAAGACCTAGCATAGGGGAAAGACCAACGATTACTTCAAGATAGTTGATACGTTTTTCCCAAGCATCAATAATACGATCTGTTTTACCATAAACAATTGCTTCGTAACGGATGCCGAGACATTCATCTGCTTTTTCCATAGTTAACATTTCTTTAGCTAATTCTGCAGCAGTACCCTTGCTGTTTTCTGCAATGACAAGTGCTTCTTTAGTCTTGAGTTCATTCATTGTTTCCCTAAAATCAACAACGAACTTATCTGGAGAGATGCTGGTTCTATAATACATTAAACGTTCGAAACCAATAACAAGAGCCATCATAGAGCAAAAGAGCAATGGCCACATACAAGGGCCGCCTCTCATAAAATAATCAACTGCGTGTGCAAAAATACTCATTTTAATACTTCCTTTCGTAGTAAAAGCTTATTCCATAGATTGATTATATCAAAATAATCAGAAATTTCTTATCGTAAATCACAATAAGAATATGGATAATATTGATATAAAACAATTAGTATAAAAAAAGTTTTGGAATCGATAACTATATTATATCAATATTGACAATAATTTCAAATATATTATAATAAAATAAATCAATAGATAATTAATACTAATAGATGGAATGAAAGGCAATTATACCTATGCATAATACGCAACTTAAAAATTTTTTAACAATAATAGAATGTGGTTCCATAAATAAAGCTGCTCAAAAGCTTTTTATGTCTCAATCAACTTTGAGTCAACAGGTAAAACAACTCGAGGAAGAAGTGGGATATGAACTTTTTGATAGAAAAGGAAAACGTTTAGAGTTAACTGCTGAGGGTGGTATTCTTGCAGATTATGCAGCGAAAGCAGTTGTTGAACATGAAAAAGTTCTTCAAAAGATTCACGAGTTTAGGTATGGAATAAAGCATACTCTAACAATAGGTCTTGCGCAAAGTAGTTTGACTGTGGACGAAGGGCGTTGGATTAGCGAAACTGTAAGCTTACATCCTGAAATTAACTTTTATTCAGTTGTGTACCAGTTTAATGCATTGCTTGCACTAATGGACAAAGGGGAAGTTGATATTTGTTTAACGAAGCAAATTATTCGTGATGCAGATTTTCTTAACGATTATGAATATAAGCTTATCAAAACGAATAATGTTATCGTAGTTGCTGCAGATAACTTTGACTTTGGCAATAAAGCGGTTATTAGCTTGAAGGATTTGGATGGCAAGAACGTCATTTTGAGAACGAAACATGAAGAGCGTTTTCTGGCTAAATGTGCTAAGTATGATTCTTACCCCATTGTTAGATGTACAACTAGAAGTAATGCTCTCAAGTTTGAACTTGTAAAAAATAGGGTTGGTGTTGGGTTCTTTGTAGATTCTTTTGCAGATTTACAGGAAATAACAGCGGCAAATCTTAGATTTTATAGAATAGATGATATTAATATGAAGAGTAACACTTA
>JAKSOJ010000145.1 GCA_024405645.1 Phascolarctobacterium sp.
AAATCGAGACCTCTACGACCTTTGGCGCGTTTCATACTGTCAGCAGAATCGGATAGTCTTTGCAATTCGTTAATTACGAAATTAGGAACAACGATTCTACCATCCAGGAAGCCTACGGCCAAAATGTCCATAATACGACCATCGATAATAACACTTGTGTCCAAAATCTTATTGGTGGACAAAATTTCTTCACCCAAAGGGCCTAAATCTGCAACGTCTTTAGCATTTTCTTCGGATTTATCCTTGGTTTTAACAGGATTAAAACGATTAAAGAAATTGATGATGTCCTTGCGCTTCATGGTTGCAAGCTTAGCGCCTACAATAGCAAGAACAAAGCTCAAAACGATGGACACATAGGGACCAATAAGGGGAACTCTAGACAGAGAGCTACCCAAAAGATTGGCGATGATAAGGCCAGTGCCGACGCCCAGTACCATGACGAAAATTTCTGCAGTAGGAATACTAGAGAGCTTTTTAGCCACACGCTCAGCATAATCAAAAATTGCGTTAGTAATAAAGGGTGCACTTACGATTGCAAGCCAACCAAAAAATATGAAACCGGGTGCGAGCAAAATAAGGCTAGAATAGGTTATGCCCATGAAATTTTCCCCTGCAAATTTAAAGCCAGTCATACTCTCAAGAGATGGAATAAAATTATGAATGAAAATGAGACCGGTAGCAACGATGATGAGAGATATGGTCAGGCTCAAAAATTGTTTAAGCATCTTTTTTCTCCTTTCTCCTTTTGTCATGCAAAAGGTAAATATTGATAGTACATCTATTCTATAATACTCCAAAACATGCCAAGATACAAGGAAAATAAAAAATAAGCCGTAGCAAAAGCTACGACTTATCATATCAACCATCTAATCTGTAAATACCAGCGGCTTCTAATTCTGCTTTGCACCATTGATAATACTCTTCAATGGACTCGTAGAAGCGCTTGTCCATAGTTTCATCTGCAGCGATAAACCATTTGCTGTATTCCAGGTTTTCGTCTCCCTCTTGGAATTCGAAACCAAAAATATTGTTGCCAATCCATTTAGCCCAAATTTTGTTACGAACCTCAGGATCATCATTAACAATTTCCAAGAAAGCTTTTTTAAGAACATTTAACTGCCATTGCTCAAGCTCCAGAGGAACGTCGCCGCTAACCTTTGCCAAAATACGGTAGCAAGCTTGGGAAGCCTCTAAAAATTCCAAGCAATTATCACGACCATTAGGGAATTTACTGGAAGAAGACCATTTTGCATAGGGACGGTCGGGCCAGTTAATAGCAGCTGCATGGCCAAGGGGAGCCGCGATATTCAAAGACAAGGTCTTCATCATATCGTTGAATTGGTCAAAGCTTTTCCAATTATCTTGGTCAAACAATTCGATAGCCAAATCATGAATAACATTTTTCAAAGAGAAAATGCCAGCAAATTCTTGATGAGCCCAAGTATCAGCATACACATGCAAACCAATGCCTAATTTGAAGGCCCAATTGGGGTCCGCCAGAGAAATGCTGCTCAATCTATCTCTAAGCTTATTGGCAAGCTCGGAATCCTTGTGGCAAATGAGCTTTTCTTCTTCAGTGTCACCTTGAAGGCCTGGTAAGAAATGGTAGGGAATCCAAACCTCTTCATTGCCCTCGGCATTGCCAAGATTTGCCCAAAGATCATGACCACTGTAACGGATAATGCGACCGTCTTCGCGAACATCTCTACCAGTGCTCCAGCTAGACAGGCTATCTCCGTCAATATTATCAATATTGTCATCTACGAATTGACTGCAAGCAGCAATTACCTTAGCGTTGGCAGCCTGAAAGCCTGCCCAACGACTTAATACATATACTGTTCCAAAATGAAAATCAATATCCATACTACACACTACACCTATATTTAAATAAAAATAAAATCTACATAACTAAGTCATCATTATATTCCCATTATCAGAATATTTCAACTCATAAACCCAAAAACTATAGCCCAACCTGTAAAGATTGGGCTATGGAATAACTAGGAACAACAATCTGCAAGCCAAGAGCTTGCTGCTTCGGCATCGATATCCTTGATAAGCATGATTTCGCTTTGGAGGATTTGACGAGTGGTGTGCAACAAACGACGCTCACCAACGGAAATTTTCTTTCCCTGCTCTAAAAGGTAGAGAACCTTGTAGATACGCGCTACCTCAAGCACGGAGCCTGTTTTGATGCGGTCCATATATAATTGGAAACGACGATTCCAAGAAATGCTCTTGTAGGAAGCAACGTCTTGTTCTTCTTGCAAAACCTTTTTGATTCTCGCAAGACTTTCATCATCACCAATGAGACGAAGGCCCAGTTTCTCGGCATTAGCCACAGGGATAGCCACTGTCATGTTTTCAAAGATCATCTTAAGAATATAGTAGTCAACCACCGAACCATTTTGTTCGCGATGTTGAATCTCATTAATCAAAGCGCCACCGTGCATTGGATAAACAACACGGTCTCCTGTAGCAAACATTGAGAAACCTCCTAACTTATACTATTTTTACACAATATATATTATCACAATTTCCCACCTTTTGTCAAAAATTTTTAATTTTATCATCGTAAATACTATATGTCAAGAAAAAATTTGTATCATAAAAAAACTCTTGACTTAAAGCCTACTCCAACCTATATAATATTATTGTATTTTATTAAAGGAGAATTCCTATGCGTGTTTATATGTTTATGCTCACTGTCACAGGCATATTGAGCATCCTTTGCTATACATTTTTCCGCCAAAACTTTTCATTTGGAAAAACCTGGAGCTTCTTTTTTGTCTATCTAGCTCTTGCTCTGAACACCATATTCTGCAGAGCACTGCCGGATGGCACTCCGCTTTTTATCACTAAACTAACAGCCTGGCTTAGCGGGCTTTGGATTGCTACTGGTTACTATCTAATTTTCGCAAGTATAATCATGGCGTTACTTTGGCTATGTAAGAAAATTTTTGGCATTGCCATTCCTATGAAAACAATCGCTACAGGTCTAACAGTTTGCATTGCGTTTCTTGTAGTTTGGGGTTCTTATCGAGCTATGCATCCAGTCTTGAGAACAGAAAAGATAGTTACAGAGAAATTGCCAGCCGGTGAAAAACATAGAATCGTTCTTTTAACAGATATTCATTTGGGACAAATTAATGGTCGTAGCTATTCTGAGGAGCTCGTTAGCAAGGTAAATGCTCTGAATCCAGATTTAGTACTGATTTCCGGTAACCTTTTGGACGAACGTATTCGCTATGTTGTATCACAGGACAGCCTCTCTCCTTTAAAAAGTTTTAACGCCAAGCAAGGCGTTTACCTAGCCTATGGCAACCATGATTACCTTGATCAGCCTGAGCTTTGGCAAAAAATGGTCGAAGAGAACAATATCCACGTTCTTCGCGACAAGGATGTTAAAATAGGCAATTTGAAAATTACTGGCATCAGCGACTTCTCTCGCAACAGAAATACCTTAAGCCTTGAATCTCTTGCCCAAGAAAACAAAAGCTACTATAGCATTATCCTTGACCATCAACCAAGAAAAATGGATGCAGCGAGCAATGCAGGCTATGATTTGTATTTAGCGGGTCACACTCATACTGGTCAATTATGGCCCAACAGAATGATTACCCAAAAGATGTACAAGCTTGACTATGGTCGCAAGGACTTTGGCAAAATGACCGCCATTACTTCCAACGGCTATGGCTTTTGGGGACCGCCTGTAAGGACAGAGGCAATGCCAGAATATATTTTGATTGAGCTTGAAGGAAAACGATAATATTAAAGCTTCCTCTTACCTTTTGTTGGTAGGAGGAAGCTTTTTGGTTTAATAACTTATTAATTTGAACTTTTTAGGATGTCCAAAGTTTTCTGGAAACAACCATTATCTAAACACCGCATTCAACCCTTGCGCCAAGGTTTTAACTTTAACGATTTCCACTTTGGGATTGTTAATCATAATTTTAGATTCAGGCACGATGAAACGAGTGAAGCCAAGGTTTATAGCGTCTTGAATGCGACGTTCAATATTACCCACGCGTCTAACCTCCCCCGTGAGCCCTAATTCGCCAATAATCAAGGTTCCTGCTGGAATTGGGCTATTGCGAA
>JAKSOJ010000146.1 GCA_024405645.1 Phascolarctobacterium sp.
AAGAAGACGAAATTAAACTCAATAGCAAGGTTTCCTTGGATGACCTCTTCCAACGTATTAAAGAGGGCGTAATCAAAGAGTTGAACATCGTTGTTAAAGCTGACGTACAAGGCACTATCGAAGCATTGAAGGCTTCTCTCGAAAAGATTAAAAACGAAGAAGTTAAGGTTGTTGTTGTGCATGCAGGCGTAGGCGCTATTACCGAATCCGACGTAATGCTTGCTTCCGCTGCAAACGCTCTCATCATCGGCTTCAACGTTCGTCCTGACGCTAATGCTCGTAAAGCTGCTGAAACAGAAAAAGTTGACCTTCGTACTTATCGCGTAATTTACGACGCATTGAATGATGTAGAAGCTGCTATCAAAGGTATGCTTGCTCCTAAATACGAGGAAGTTGTTCAAGGCCGCGTAGAAATTCGTCAAGTTATTACTATCAACAAGATGCTTATCGCTGGTTGCTATGTAGTTGAAGGTAAAGTTACTAACCATTCCAAAGTACGCGTTATTCGCGACAATATCGAATTACACGAAGATGTTATTGACTCCCTCCGTCGTTTTAAAGATGACGTTAAAGAGGTTGCTCAAGGCTTCGAATGCGGTATTACTCTTGAAAAATTCCGCGACATCAAAGAAGGCGACATTTTCGAAGTATACGATATGAAAGAAGTTGCTGTTGAATAATTGAGGAGAAAAGCATGGCAAGATTAAGAGTAGAAAAGGTTCAAGAAGCCATTAAAGTCGAAATCAGCAAGATGCTTTTGCATGATTTTAAAGATCCTCGTATTCAATTTGTTACTGTTACTGGTGTAGAATTAACTGACGACATGAGCTATGCGAAAATTTTCATTAGCCTCTATGGTCCTGAAGATACTCAAGAGGAAACCTGGAAGGCTTTGAAAAAAGCGCTTGGCTTCATGCGTAGTGAAATTGCAAAACGTATTCGTCTTCGTTTTGCGCCTACTCTGATTTTAGAGAAGGATAAGTCTGCTGAATATAGTGCTCATATCCAAAGCATTCTTGATAAGATTAGCAAGGAAGAAAAGCCCTATAATCCTGTGGAGGCTTTAGATGAGTAAGGAATTATCCTTAAAAGAAGTTGGCAAAATGCTCATGGAAGCACAGAGTTTAGTTCTGTGCTTCCATGTTAGTCCCGATGGAGATGCTTTAGGTTCATCTGTCGGCTTGGCACGTTTTTTAAAACAACAAGGTAAGAATGTAAAAGTTTTTGTTGATGATGTAGTTAACGATTTCTATAAATTCTTACCGGATGTTGCAATCATTCAAAGACCTGTTTTGGATGAAATTCATGAAGCGGATCTTTTGGTGGTTCTTGATGCAAGCTCTCGAGATAGAATTGGCATTGTGGGAGACTGTGTAAAGGCTAAGGCAATCCTTAATATTGATCATCATATTTCCAATACTAAGTTTGCAGATTATCTTTATTTAGATGCAAATGCTGCAGCTACTGGGGAAATAATGTGCGAGCTTTTCGAAGAAATGCAATGGAAGATGGATAAAGCTATCGCTACACTTTTTTACACTGCTATTGTAATGGATTGTGGTACCTTTAAGTTTTCCTGTACCAGTGCAAAAACTATGCGTATGGCTGCAAATCTCCTTGAGGCTGGCGTTGATCCAAGTGATATTGCAGAAGTAATCGATACCCAAAGTCGTGCATCCATGGAGCTTTTAGCGAAGGTTTTACCAAGCTTGAGCTTTGCACATGGGGGAAAAGTTGGCTATTTAGCAATCCCTAATAGTCTTTATAACAAAAGCATTCATACTGACAATTTTGTAAATTACGCTCGTTATATTGAAGGCGTTGATGTAGCCTTTATGGTAAAAGAGGTTGAGCCTGGAGTTATTCGTGTAAGCTTGCGCTCTACTAAAGCCGTAGATGTTTCTATAGTTGCTGCTGGTTTTGGTGGTGGTGGCCACATGCGTGCTGCAGGTTGTACCATTAATGCACCTCTTGATGAGGCTATTAAACAAGTTTTAGATGCTTTAGGTAAGGTTTTATAATGGATGGCATTTTTAACGTAATAAAGCCGCCTGACATGACTAGCTTCGATGTTGTGGCTTATTTGCGTCGTGCATTAAAAACTAAAAAAATAGGACATGGGGGAACTCTTGACCCTGATGCGGCAGGAGTTCTTCCTGTTTTTGCCGGTACTGCAACAAGACTTCTTGAATTTGCGGTAGAAGGGCAAAAGGAATACATTGCAGAGTTTACCTTAGGATTGCAAACAGATACAGGTGACGATACTGGCGAAGTAATTAAAACTATGCCGGTTCCTGCATTTGATGAAACCTTTTTGCAAGAGACCTTAAATAGTTTTCTTGGAAAACAAATGCAAACACCGCCTATGTATTCCGCATTAAAAATAGATGGGCAAAAGCTTTATCAATTGGCTCGTAAAGGTATTGAAGTAGAGCGAGAGGCTAGGGAAATAGATGTTTATGAGCTCGAACTTTTAAACTATACTCAGAATACTTTTGCGGTTCGTATCAAATGTTCAAAAGGCACTTATATTCGTGTTTTAGGTGAAGATATTTGTGCAGCTTTAGGTTCTTGTGGAACTATGAGTTTCCTTTTAAGAACTCAAGTAGGTGGATTCTTAATTAACGAAGCTCATACTTTGGCAGAGATTGCCGAAAATCCGCAAAGCTGTATGAGTGAGCCGATTAACGCAGTAAACGAACTTGCCAAAGTAAAGCTTACTGCTAAACAAGCTTTTCGCGTGACTAGTGGCGTGCGTACAACTATCCGAGGTTTAGAGGATGGTCGCTATGCTATTCTAGGTCCTGAAGAGCAATTTTTAGGAATTGGATCAGCTGCAGAAAGCATGCTGAAAGCCGAAAAAATATTAGAACATTATCCAAAACCAGAGGAAGATTAATGGAAATAATTTCTACATTGTCACAATTGCATAAGTTTTCCAAGCCCTGCGTTATTGCACTTGGTACATTTGATGGTCTGCATAGGGGACATGTAGATATTATTGAAGCAGCTCGTAATGAGGCTAAAAAGCAAGCTGCAATTCTTGGTGTATTTACTTTCCAAAACCATCCAGCGTCATTTATCAATCCTGTTCTAGTTCCTCCTGCTCTTATTACAAAAGAGGAAAGACGCAGAATTTTTGAAGCATTAGGGGTAGAGGTATTAATAGAGGTACCTTTTGATAAGGAACTTTGTTCTTTGTCTCCTGATGAATTTATCAAAAAATTGGCTGCTATTGGTTTTTCATGCCTTGTTGTGGGAGATAATTTTACCTATGGCGCAATGGGCAAGGGCAATAAAGATAGCCTAGAGAAATCTTCTGAAGAGAATGGATTTAAGCTGATTATTCGTTCTTTAGTAACTGATGAACATGTTGCTATTAGTAGTACAGTTATTCGCGGACAAGTAATTAATGGCTTGGTGCGAGAAGCTGGATTGCTACTTGGTAGATATTATTCTTTAACAGGGATAGTAGCTCATGGCAACGAAAGAGGAAGAACCATTAATTTTCCAACAGCAAATATGGAATTAGTTGATTTAAAAATGGCTGTTCCTGCGGTTGGCGTTTATGCCGTATTGGTAAATATTGATGGAAAAACATATCAAGGTATGGCGAATATTGGTGATAATCCAACCTTTGGTGATGTTCAGAACAAAAGACTCGAAGTAAATATTTTTGAATTTGACGAAGATATTTATGGTAGGGAAATAACAGTTGCGTTCGTTCAACGTATTAGGGGAGAAGTTAAATTCTCTGGTATTGAAGCGTTGAAGAATCAACTAGCGAAAGACAAATTATTATGTAAAAAAGTGCTATCCGAGAGTAAGTGAATTTGTAAAAATCTTTACAAAATACTTGCTTTGGAATGCTAGCTGTGATATAATTATCAAGCATTTTAACCAAAGCCTGGTGGTGCGAAACTCCAACGGCCACTACGCTTATGGCAATTATTTAATTATTAGGAGGCAAAAACAATGTTATCTGCTGAACAAAAAACTCAAGTAATCGTAGACAACGCTCGTCATGAAGGCGACACTGGTTCCCCGGAAGTACAAATCGCTGTAC